>CAILTR010000093.1 GCA_903837175.1 uncultured bacterium | reverse complement strand
TTTTCCTTTTCTCAAACGGAACGGGAACGGCAAGCACGAGCGGGCAAAAATTCCTTCCCCCCAACCCCCTTCCTTTTTGCCCGCTGATTGCCTGCCCGCCTCTGGAGGGGGCTTCGCCCCCAAAACTTTTCGGCGGGACGGCGGGACAGAAAACAAAAGAGAAGACAAAAGAGGAATAACGCTTGCCCCACCCACCCGTGCGCGCGTTATGTCAAAGGAACTCCCTAATTTTGTTTGACTAAATGCTAAAAATTTCATATACTAACTATTGATAAGTGGTAATTTTAATACTATATAACTATAATAGTAAAACTATACGAATATGTCAAACGAAAAATCCACAATTGGGGACAATATAAGAAAATACCGAAACAAGCTCGGTATTTCTCAAGATGTGCTTTCAAAGAAAGCAGATTTGGCTTTTCATACGATTGCTAAAATTGAAGCGGGATCAACACCTAACCCCACCATTGATACAGTCAAAAAAATAGCGGACGCTCTCGGCGTTTCGCTTGATGATTTAATGAAATAAAACTATGAACAATAAACTAAATTTAACCGACAACGAAAAAAGAGACATCATCAAGTATTTGGAATCGGGCAAACCTTTGCCGGAAAAATACAGATTTTTGCTTTTTGATACGGACAAAGAAGTTGAGCTTTTGTGGAATGGAAAAACCGATGAAGTGGAAAATATGGTTTTGCCTTTTCAAGCGATTGAACATATTGACGAACCGAGAAGCGAGGAAAAAATCACGGCGCAAACCACTCTTTTCGATACTTCCGGCAGACAGATCAAAGGTTGGTCAAACAAACTCATTTGGGGCGACAACAAATTAATTTTATCATCGCTTAAAAATGGCCCTTTGCGAAAACAAATTGAAGCCGAAGGCGGACTAAAACTTATTTATATTGATCCGCCGTTTGATGTTGGTGCGGATTTTTCCATGAATATAGAAATCGGCGAGGATACTTTTACCAAAAAGCCGTCGGTGATTGAAGAAATCGCCTTTCGTGATACATGGGGAAAAGGAATGGATAGTTTTATTGCGATGATTTATGAAAGATTGAAACTGATGCACGGGCTTTTGGCTGATGACGGCAGTATTTATGTGCATTGTGATTGGCGGGTAAGCGGATTTATGCGTTTGGTGTTGGATGAAATATTTGGGAAAAGCAATTTAGTCAATGAAATTATTTGGTGTTATTTTGGTCCCGGCTCAGACCGAACAAAAGAATATACAAAAAAACATGATACTATATTCTTTTTTGCAAAAGATAAATCAAAATATATTTTTAATCTTGACGCTGTCCGCGTTGCTCATAGTGAAAAAACCAAAGAAAACTATAAAAAAGGATTGCAAGGTTCTGGCTTCGGTGCAGAAAAAATCAATGAGGTTCAAAAAGAAAGCTATGATTCAGAAACGAATCTTAATAAAAGTGGAAAAGTGCCGGAAGATTGGTGGGAAATGGCAATTGCGGCAAGGTACCCTGTTGATGGAATAAAGAGGACGGGTTATCCAACAGAAAAACCTTTTCCTTTATTGGAGCGAATAATTTTAGCGTCTTCCAGTGAAGGCGATCTTGTTGCTGATTTTTTTGCTGGTTCTGGCACAACTTTGGCGGTGGCGGAAAAATTAGGCAGAAAATGGATTGGCTCAGATTTGGGCAGATTTTCTATTCACACCACCCGTAAAAGAATGATTGGCGTACAAAGAGAACTCAAAAAAGCCGGCAAAGATTTTCGGGCTTTTGAAATTTTGAATATCGGCAAATATGAACGAGAAAAGTTTTTGACTGTGAATGAAAATTTGCGTGAAGAAGAAAAAAGAATCCAACGAGAAAACAAAGAAAAAGAATTTATCAAACTCATCCTTTCGGCATACAAAGCCGAGTCGGTTGATTCTTTTAATACTTTTGTCGGCAAGAAAAGAGATAGATTAGTCGCCGTCGGTTCAATTGACACGCCGGTTACCAATGATTTTTTGGAAAAAATAATCAGCGAGTGCAAGGAAAAGAAAATCACCAAAGCTGATGTTTTGGGATTTGATTATGAAATGGGTCTTGATTTTGAAAGCGCGAAAAAGCTCGGTATTGATGTTCAATTCAAAGTTATTCCTCGCGAAGTGTTTGATAAAAAAGCGGTAGAAAAAGGACAGGTTAAATTTTACGATGTTGCCTATATCGATGTGAAGCCGATTGTTCGTGGACGAGGCAATTCCAAGGAAATCGCCATTGAGCTGACTGATTTTTCGGTTTTCTATAACCAAGATAACACCGGCGAAGTGGAGGAAAAATTACAATCCGGCGGAAATAAAATAATTATTGAAAATGGCCAAGTGATAAAAATTTCCAAAGATAAAAATACAGACATCATCGAGCGTGAAATTTTGACGAAAAAATGGACGGACTGGATTGATTATTGGTCGGTTGATTTTGATTTTGAAAGCAAAAAGGAAATTGTCCGCGTGGTTGACGAAAAAACAGGCGAAGAAAAGGAAGAATGGACGGGAGGCTATATTTTTGAAAACGAATGGCAGTCGTTTAGAACGAAAAAAGACAGATCGCTAGAGCTAACTTCCGCTTTCAAAGACGCTCCAAAGGGCAAAATGAAAATCGCAATCAAGGTGATTGATATTTTTGGCAACGACACGACCAAAGTTATTGAGATTAATATTTAATACTATGGCATTACACAAAAATTTTCCCAAAGATAAATTTCAGATACTTAATCCGGCAATCAGGTGGTTTCCGGCTGACGAGGATTTGCGCAAAGAAGGTTATGAAAAACTTTTGCCGCCTTTTGTGCCGGAACTACGGGAAAAAGTGGCAGAATGGCGAAAGAATAATTACGAAGGGGCAAGCGAAACTTCAAAAGCTCTTTTGAATTGGTGGTTTAAAGAACCGCACACAATTTTTGCCAAAGACGGCACGAGCGTTGCGTTTCAGTATTATTTTGCACAAAGAGAAGCGGTAGAAACGATTATTTGGATTTACGATGTTGAGAAAGTCGCGAATAAATACGATTTGATCAAGTTTGATAAATTGGGACGAGTAAGCCCAAATATGTTTACCGAGGATTGGCTCCGCTTTGTGATAAAAATGGCAACCGGAAGCGGAAAAACAAAAGTGATGAGCTTGCTTTTGGCTTGGTCATATTTTCACAAGCTCTACGAGGAAAATTCAGAACTGTCTAAAAACTTTTTACTTATTACGCCGAACATTATCGTTTTGGATAGAATTAAAACCGATTTTGAAGGATTGAAAATATTTTACGAAGATCCGATTTTGCCAGATAACGGATATGGCGGACAAAATTGGCAAGACGATTTTCAAATTAAACTGCATTTGCAGGACGAAGTCGGCACAATTTCAAAATCGGGAAATATTTTTCTGACCAATATTCATAGAGTTTACGAGGGCAGTATCAACGAAGCGAGCTTTGAAGATGAAGATACGTCGGATTATTTTTTGGGCGACAAGGTTGTCGGCAAAACCAATGATTCAAAAATTGATTTGGGTGAAATAGTCCGCGATGTTGATGAGTTAATGGTTATCAACGACGAAGCCCACCATATCCACGATCCAAAAATGGCGTGGTTTAAATCTATTGAAGATATCCATAACAGATTATTGCAAAAGGGCAAAAAATTAGCTTTGCAAATTGATGTTACGGCTACGCCAAAAAATAATCGTGGGGAAATTTTTGTGCAAACTGTTTCTGATTATCCTTTGGTTGAAGCAATACATCAGGGTGTGGTAAAAAATCCGGTTTTGCCGGATCAGGCGAGCCGAGCGAAATTGCAAGAAAAACAAAGCTCAATATTTTCCGAAAAATATGAGGACTATATCCGGCTAGGAGTTGAAGAATGGGAAAAAACATACAAAGAACTTGAGCCGACCGGCAAAAAATCAATTCTTTTTATAATGACCGATGACACAAAAAATTGCGACGATGTGGCGGAGTTTTTAGAAAAAAGCTATCCGCAATTGAAAGGCGCGGTTTTAACCATTCATACAAACAGGAGCGGTGAAATTTCGGAAACAGTTACCGGCAAAAAAGAAAAAGAACTGCAAGATTTAAGAAAAAAAGCCAATGAGATAGACAGCATAGAAAGCCCCTACAAGGTGATAGTTTCCGTTTTAATGCTTAAAGAGGGCTGGGATGTCAAAAATGTAACGACTATCGTTGGTTTGCGCCCGTATGGCTCTGATTCAAAGATATTACCGGAGCAAACACTGGGTCGCGGACTTCGCCGAATGTTTTTTGGTCAAGATGTTGAGGAATATGTGAGCGTTATTGGTACGCCCGCCTTTATGGAGTTTGTGGAATCTATCAAAGCAGAAGGCGTTGAACTGGAAAAGAGAAAAATGGATCGTTCCGGCTCGCCGATTACACCGACAGTTATTGAGGTTGATAATCAGAATGTAAAAAAAGATATTGAAAATTTAGACATTGAATTGCCGGTTTTAACGCCGAGAATACAAAGAGAATATAAAAATCTTAATTTATTGAATGTTGCCGGATTTAAGCACGAAAAAATCTCAATAAAACAATTTTCGGAGGAAGAAAAAAAAGAAATTGTTTTTAAGGAAGTGATTGACGACAAACTTCATCACACAACAATTTTAAATAGCACGATTGAACCAAACTACCAAAGCGTCGTCGGATTTTTTGTGCAAAGAATAATGAAAGAACTGCGCCTTTTTGGGTGCTACGATATACTTTTTGGCAAAGTAAAGGAATTTATCAGCGATGATTTGTTTAGCGAAAAAGTTGATCTAAATGACGCAAATATTTTGAGAAATTTATCCGAGTTGGAAGCGGTAAAAACTATCGTGGAAACATTTAAAAAGGAAATAAATAATCTGACCGTGCAAGATGTTGGGGACACGGAAATAAAAAATTATCTCAAAATAAGCAGTGCGAGGCCGTTTGTGGTTACTGATAAAAAATATTTGCTACCCAAAAAGAGTGTATTCAATAAAATTGTCGGCGATAGCGATTTTGAACTTGAATTTGCCGACTTTTTAGAAGGCGCTGATGATGTGATCTCTTTCGCAAAAAATTATTTTGAAATTCATTTCAAAATTGATTACAAAAACGCAAGCGGGGCGATTTCCAGTTATTATCCCGACTTTTTCGTAAAAACGGACAATAAAACGATTTATATCGTGGAAACAAAAGGGCGGGAAGATTTAGACGATATTGAGAAAATAAAGAGATTGGCACAATGGTGCGGGGACGCAAGCGAGAGGCAGAAAAAAATTGCTTACAAAATGCTATATGTGAAGCAGGAAGAATGGGATAAATATAAACCGACGAGCTTTAAACAATTGGCAGAGGCATTTAAATAATCGCCGATATTATGATAAAAAGAATCAATAAAATTAAAAATCTCGGCGTGTTTCAGGATTTTAAATGGGATTTAGACACAATACCAGATTTTAATAAACACAATCTTTTTTATGGCTGGAATTATTCGGGAAAGACAACAATTTCCCGCTTGTTTCGTTGTTTTGAATTGGGCGAAAAACATTTAGATTATCCCAACGCTGAATTTGAGTTAGAAGACAATCAAAATCCAAGTAAAAAATTTACTGATAAAGATTTATCAACCTTGCCTCATGTTCGTGTTTTTAACACGGATTTTATTTTGAAAAATTTGAAGTGGTATTCGCAAGATGATGAAGGGATTGAGCCGATTTTCTTCTCGATCGGAAAAGATAACATTGAATTGCAGGAAAAGTTAGATAAATTAAAAGTCGATCAGACGGCCTTGATTGACGCAAAATCAAAAGTAGATGAAAAAAAGAGTGAGCTTGAAAATACCCTCGGCAATGATTTAACAAATGAAGCTCGCGATATCACAAAAGCTCTTTCGTTGGGTAGAAATTATGAAAAACCGCAATTCAAGCAAGATGTTGATTTAATAAAAGACGATTTTACCAAACATATTTTGAGCGATGATGTTTATGGTAAATATCTAACAACCTATAAAAGCACAGAACAAAAAGACGATATTATTTTAAGCGCGTTACCGGCACTATGTTTTCCCGATTTACAGAACAAAGCAAAAGAAATCATTGAAAGGAAAATTACGGCTCAAAAGATAATTGAAGAACTAAAAAATAATGAGAATTTGAACAAATGGGTTAATGATGGTCGAGGTTTGCATAAGGGTAAAAATAAATGCTCTTTTTGTGGTAACGATTTGCCGTCCGACTTATTCCAAAAATTAGATCAGCACTTTTCGACAGAATACGAACAACTTGAAAAAGACTTGCAGTCATTACTGGCGAATGTTGAAAATGACAAGACGGCAATAAATAGCTTTGTTTTGCCGGTAAAGGGAGACTTTTATAAAGAATTTGTTTCGGAATACGAAAAATTACTCAAAGAATTCAATAATCTTATAAAAAAGTATTGTGAAAATATTGACGAACTATCTAAAGGATTGAAATCTAAAAAGGCAAAGCCATTTGATACACATAAATTTGCCAATATTGCCGACAATTTAGATGACATAAGGAGTAAATTTGAAGAAATAAAGGGTACTGTAGCAAAACATAAAAACAAGACCGAAAATTTTGAAAAGGAAAAGAGTGAAGCCAAAGAAAAATTGATTAAGCATTTTTCGGCTCAATTTATTCAAGATAAAAAATACCTCGATGTTTTGAAAGAGCAAAAAAATGCAGATGAAAAAATAACTGAGAACAAAAAAGATTTGGACAATATGGCTGTTGAAATTACTGAAGTTGAAAAAAAACTGTCTGAATCGGTAAAAGCTGCTGATAAAGTTAATGAATATATCCAGCAGTTTTTCCAACACGACGGAATAAAGATTGTTCCAGAAAATAATCGCTTTAAAATGAGCCGAAACAATGAACCGGCAAAAAATTTGAGTGAAGGTGAAAAAACGGCGATTTCATTAGCATATTTTATTGCCAGTCTTGAAGATAAAAAAACAAAATTGAATGAAACAATTGTTTTTATTGACGACCCCGTTTCAAGTTTGGACTGCAACCATCTTTTTAATATTTACGCTTTTATAAAATCAAAGCTGGCAAACTGCGCTCAATTGTTTGTTTCCACTCATAATTTGGAATTTTTCAATTTGATGAAAGATTTTTTGATGGAAACCAAAGATCAAAGTGGAAAAAATCTATATTGCAAAAAGGATTTGCCCTGCTATCTCGTTCAACAAGAATGGAATAAAACAATAAAACGATCGGTAATCATGGATCTCCCAAAAGAGTTGAAATATTTTAAATCTGAATATGTCTATCTTTTTTCTGTAATGCTTGACTTTGATAAAGAAAAAAATGGAGCAGATTTTAAAATGTTGTATTTGTTACCGAATGTCGAAAGAAGGTTTTTAGAAGGATATTTGGGTCTAAGGTATCCCGATGGAAAGCCTTGGGTTGAAAAATTTGAAAAATTAGTTAAAGACGAAACGCAAAGAAATTTAGTTTATAAATTTGTAAATGAATTTTCGCACAATCAATCGGCAACGCGATCTTTGAAGTTTCCTGAGGCGACAGAGTGCAAACAAGCAATTGATATTGTTGTTGAGGGGTTGAAAAATAACGATAAAGATCATCATGACGCTCTTTGCGAGAGTTGTAATTGAAAAAATCTGTAAATTTTGATAATCTAAACCTAAACTCACCCGCCACCCTAATTGAAGTCCCGCCGTCCGTCCCGCCGAAAAGTTTTGGGGGCGAAGCCCCCTCCAGAGGCGGGCAGGCAATCAGCGGGCAAAAAGGAAGGGGGTTGGGGGGAAGGAATTTTTGCCCGCTCGTGCTTGCCGTTCCCGTTCCGTTTGAGAAAAGGAAAA
>CAILTR010000092.1 GCA_903837175.1 uncultured bacterium | reverse complement strand
TAGATCCAAAACCGTCCTCATTGTAAAGCCTTACTGCTTCAATTTTAAATGCCTTACTGTAAGAAATTGCTTTCTCGCTGCATTTTGTAACATTCTCATTACTTAATAACTCCTTGATTTCCTCTTTTGTGAACATTTTTTCTTCATGTAGTTGTTTGTTAATTAATTACATTCTAGCAGATAACAAAAAGTAGACACTTTCGTGTCTACTTTTTGGGGTACAGTTCAATTGGCTTTCTTTTTTAAGGTCTTCTCTTGTGACTCAGCGAGAACTAAAGTATACTTAAAAGTATGAATACCAAACAATCTCTTTGTTTTTTTGTGGTATTTTTTTTGACCACAATAACCACCCCAGTTTCAGCCGCAGCAGACAAAACGCCAGCGGCTATTGGTGGTGCCGATCCAATAAAAACTTTAACAGTTTCCGTCGATCAATACACTGAAGAAATTTCTAGTGACACTACTAGCAAATGGATCACCCAGAAATCAAACTTAGAATTTTCACCGATTTATAAAACTGAATTTGAAAATATAACTTATTGCCCAGTCAGTAAAAGCTTTTGCGATTTTAGTTTATCCATAAACGCCAACAGACATCTTAAATTAGTTTCTCAAGCCATAGCTGACCGGGAGGCCGTCAAAGCTTATCTCGAAGATTTAGCCAGAAAAGTTAACCGTGATCCAGTGGATGCCAAGTTCACCGTAACCGACGGCAAAGTAACCACCTTTGCCGAAGCTCAAGATGGGCTAACGCTAGATATTGATAATAATCTCGAAACACTTCTTCTTGCCGTAACAACCCAGCCAACCTCAGAAAAAATAGCTCTTCGTTATGATTTAAAAAAACCAGAAATAAATTACGGCGAAGTGAATAACCTTGGGATATCTTCGGTTATCGGCGAAGGAACTTCTAATTTCAAAGGTTCCCCGGCTAATCGAATTCACAATATCAAAGTTGCGACTGAACGCTACAATGGAGTTTTAATTAAGCCAGGCGAAGAATTTTCTTTCGTTTCTTTCTTGGGTGAAGTTGACGCGGAGCATGGTTACCTCCCTGAATTAGTCATCAAGCAAGGAGTCACAGAGCCAGAATTCGGAGGCGGAATTTGCCAAGTTTCGACCACTGCTTTTCGGGCCGCCATTTTTTCCGGACTCAAAATTACAGCCCGTAAAAATCATGCTTACCCTGTTTCCTATTATAACCCGCAAGGCATGGATTCGACCGTTTATATCCCGCGCCCAGACCTGCGCTTTCTTAATAACACCCCTAGTTACATTCTTATTCAAACAAAAATTGTCGGAACAGTGCTCACCTTTAGTTTTTACGGCACCGATGATGGTAGAAAAACTAGTGTTGATGGGCCCACTATTACCGAAAGACAACCGGATGGAGCTTTAAAAGCCTCCTTTACCCAACTTGTTGTAGATAAAGATGGGAAAGAAATTATTAAAGATGTTTTTAATAGTTCTTACGCCTCTCCTTATAAGTACCCGCACCCAGGTGGACCAACCCTAAGCGTCAAGCCATCCAATTGGTCAGAGGAGGAATGGAAAAATTATAAAAAAACCTTAAGTGACATGGCCAAAGCAACCGCCAAGGCAAAGCCCTAACATTGACGAGCGCAAAATAAAGTGTTACGCTTGACTAGTTATTAAAAAAATGGGTTATTAGCTCAGTTGGTAGAGCAGTGGCCTCTTAAGCCAATGGTCGCAGGTTCGAATCCTGCATAACCCACCACCTTTCGCAAGGAGAGGAAATTGCCCCCATAGCTCAACGGATAGAGCAATAGCCTTCTAAGCTGAAGATCTAGGTTCGATTCCTGGTGGGGGTACGGAGATAGTTTAAAATTTAAAAATCAAAATTTAAAATATTGGTGTTCACTTCGTTCACGACTTTTTTAATTTTTCATTTTGAGATTTACATTTTACATTTTCTATATGGCGAGCATCGTCTAACGGTTAAGACATCGGTTTGTGGTACCGAGAATCAGGGTTCAATTCCCTGTGCCCGCCCAGTTTTGTTTTAGAAAATTTCACATCAACTAAACTGCGTTCGTAGCTCAAAGGATAGAGCACTTGACTTCGGATCAAGGGGTTGCAGGTTCGAGTCCTGCCGAGCGCACAAAGAAAAAATCCGATGAAAGTCGGTTTTTTTATTGCTACATATGAACCCCTGTGTTATACTAAAAAAATAAACAATCGCGAGTTCACAATCATGAAACTTCGACTTGAAGATAAAAACAAATCAATAAAATTACGCATCCAAGGCAAGACGTACAGAGAAATACAAAGCCATATTCCCAACCTTTCAAAAAGCACTTTGTCTGGCTGGTTAAAAAACATTAAACTTAGCTCAAGCCAAAAAGAAAAACTTGAGAAAAATATTGCAAATATTACCAACAATGCCCGCCTTAAGTCTGCCTGGACAAAGAAAGAACAAAGATTAGAAAAAATAAACAAGCTCTTTGCACTGGCGGAAAAGGAATACGTCATCCTCTCAAAAAATTCACTTTTTTTGTTAGGGCTAACTCTTTATTGGGGAGAGGGAAACAAGAAAACACAACAGTTTCAATTTACAAATTCCGATCCACACGCAATTCGAGCAATGATGCGCTGGCTAACAGAAATTCACAAAGTTCCAAAAGAAAAAATAAAAATTCGTCTGTATACACACAAATTGTACGCCCATGAAAAATGCGAAAAATTTTGGTCAGAGATTACAAACATTCCCGTCAATCAATTTCAAAAAACTATTTACAAGCAAACTATTCATAAAATAAAAAAGAATCCGGACTATAAAGGCTGCATTCAATTGCGCGTGTTAAAATCTGAATTTTATTGGAAAACAATGGGCTGGCTACAAGCAATGATTAAAAAATTCGATTTTTAAAAAAATTATCATTATCCCAACATTATAAATAGAAACAAAGTTTAGAACCTCGAGCACATGAGGATAATTGAATTTTTTCTATTCAATGCTATTATTCACTTGTTTCCATATTCAAATTAACGTTAAAATCCCCTACGGGGTGATTCCAGTTGTTCTTTTTTGTAACCCGCAAAAGCTTGCTATTATCAAGAAAGGTGCTAAATTAGAACTAAATTAAGATTGATATGAAAAATCAAGGAAAATTCAACAAAAAAATCCTCACCATCCCAGCCCTCTTTTTGGCTGTTTTTTTATTTCTTATTTAATAATATGGATAAACCTAAAGCGTTAGAACAACCAATAAAAGGTGGTAGATTTAAAAAAAATGTGTCAGCTTTCTTTCGGGCATTGTTTTTGTCTTTTGTGTTCCTTATTATTTGCAACCCTTTTTTAATAGATGCTAACAATCTTACTGTTGTAGAAAAAGCATCAATTGGCAATGTGAATTTATGGAGAATTGTGCTTGGTTTCGGTTGTTTGTCTATCATAACAGCGGTTTATTTTTTGATTAGAAGAAAAGAAGACATAACATTACCTTCATTCCTCTTTTTATTTTGGGCTTTAGGCGGAGCACTGGTTTATTTTGTTTCTTATAAAACTGGAAACGGGGGTATTCAGTTACATACAAACATTGCGAATGTTAATATGATAGGTGTGACAATTTCCTCGTTGCTATTTTACATTTGGATTCTTGGTATTTATTACTGTAGAAAGTTGGCAAAGCTATTGAGCATGAACACTAAAATAGCCACATTGGCAAGTGTGTTTCTTCCGATACTGTCAATATTATTTTATATTTATTTTCTTTATCAAAAAAGAGAAAAAAAAAGAAAGAATTAAAATGCTAAAAATAACCGCTAGCATAATCATTCTTCTATTGGTTGTGTCTGCTGGGTTTGTTTACTATTTCACTGGTACACCTGAATATTCTTTATATGAACTCAGAAATGCAATTGTAAAAAATGAGAACGCAAAAGTTGAAAAGTATCTCAATATAGAAAGTGTTGCTGAAAATTTTGGTGAATCTCCGGCACAATCTCGGGAGTGGATTGATAGCATGAATACCTCCATACTTGAAATTAAAGAGGAGAATCCCGAAAAGAGTAAGGACGCGGAAGTGTATATTTCGACAGGGCTTTCTGGAAAATATCTAAAGGATGTTTCAACGACATACTCAAATAATGGGACTGCTAGTCCTGAAGTTTCATTAAAATTTAATGACAAAGGCACCGAGCTTTTTGCAGAAATTACCAAAAGAAACATTAACAAAAAGTTGGCTATTTTCTTGAATGGTATTTTGGTTATTGATCCAGTTGTCCAGACTGAAATAACGAATGGTGAGGCTGTTATTTCTGGTCAGGATGCTAATAGAGTCAAATTAATTGTTGATTCGATTAGCGAAGAAAAGATTAGCATGCTAAATGGATTCAAAATAAGAAAAAGCATAACAGATAAAGATGGTGCAACAATAACTATTATAAAGACAGGCAATAATAATGGCTTTGATTTGATAATGACAAAAATGGATGGTGGTTATTGGAGGGTAGATAAAATTAACACAAAAACAGGAACTGACAACACTATAATTCCAGCCCCAGAAGGAGAAAAAACAGTAACATTTGATTGGAGATATAAAGGAAAAGGCCACACCTTACATGAAAAACTGTATGATTCCTATTATAAATTTTACAATTCTCTTCCTGCCCAAAGTAACTTTAATGGCGAATCCATGATTGGAGAACTAGAGAAAACAAACGAGATGTTTATCAATGGAAATACTGATGACAAAACAATAAACGAGCTTGCTCAATCATTGAAAAATATTGGCGAAAAAAACAAGCTTAACGAAAATCAGTTAGTTGAGCTAGTATCAACCTTTGTTCAAACAATTCCATACGATACCGAGAAATTTAACAACAGAAAAGCAGGCCTCGGCGGGTATTCAGAAAAGATTACCTATCCTTATGAAGTTTTATATGGAAACAAGGGGGTCTGCCAAGATAAAAGCTATTTGGCTTATTCATTACTGAAAGATTTGGGCTATGGCGTTTCAATTTTTCTTTTTCCAGATCCAGCAGATAATCATATGGCAATTGGAGTAAAATGTCCTGTAGAGTATTCCAATTATGATTCAGGATATTGTTTTATTGAAACAACAAGCCTTGGAAATAAAATAGGGGCTACCCCAAGTCTCTCAAAAGAGTTTGGAACAGCTACTTCAAAAATAGAACTTACCGATTTTTCAAATGATTCTACCGAGAGTGATTACAGCCCTCTTGGAAAAATAGAAATTTTAAATAAAATTGACGGACTATCCTATACTGGAGTAATAGATACCTTCAATACTCAAAAGGAATTAGCTAGTCTTATTACTACCATTAGAAGCATGGATCGCGAACTTAATGATTCCAGAAATGACTTGAAAGATCGTGATGCAGAAATTGGCAAAATGGTGGAAAGACTAAACAAACTAGCTAAGAGTAGTGATGCTAGTGCATATAATGACTATAACAGCTTGTACTCTAAATATAAAAAAACATACTCTAATTTTGAAAAAGACAGAAAAGACTTCAATAATAAAATTGCAACCCGTAACCAGTTGAACACTAAATACAATAATCTTTTAAGAAGTTTTTACCAATAATAATATGGAGAAACAATCTACAAAATTAGACAAAGTATTTAAAATTAGCATCATTGCAGGGGCTTTAATTATTGCTTTATCAATTGCCTATTATCTGGTTATATTTTTACCTCAAAAGGAAAAAGGAAGAGTTGAACAACAAAAGCAAGAACAAGAAATACGCTCACAAGAAAAAGAAGCCAGGGTAGTTAATTTAAGTGAGTGTTTAGAAAAAAATAGAAAAAATCAATTAAACACCAATTTGGGCTTTGCTGAAATGCAAAAAGCTGGAAAAATAAGCAATGCGGATTTAAGTTATATGGTTGATGATAATAATAAGCGAGCCAAGGAAAATGAGAATAATTGTTATAAAAGATACCCCCAAAACTAGCCAAAAATAACTTTGGCTTCCGATAAGTATAATTAAAGAAAGTTAAGAATAAACGACAAAATTAAATTAATAAAACCTAAGAACAAGACTATGCCAATAAAGAAAGCAGATTTAGAAAAAAAGTGGTATTTCAGAGGCGCAAAGGTATTCTTTTGGATTGTGCAGACAATGGTTCTAATTTCTGCTTTTTACACAAAAGAAGAAATAAACATTTTTATCGTATTTGATATTGTATTGGGATTTGCAATTTACTGGGCTATCATGGTTGGACTTTGGAAGGGTTTTTTATATATAGCTTTTGGCGGAGTTGAAAAAGAGCCCCAGTCCAATAACGAAAGCACAAATTAGATTAAAGCCAACAACTGCCCTACCTGCTTCAAAATCGTGTCTGGATCAGGCAAGTCCCCCAACCACTCAAAAGTTCGAAAGCTGTCCCGCCACGCGCACAAATAAAAACTTCAACTCTAGTTGAAGTTTTTTTATTGCCTAAAATAATCAAGCTTATTTAATCCGCCTTGAAAAAATCCTTGCCCGCCTCAGGCGAATTGGAAAAGTCTTGTTTTCTTTTTTCGACAACCTCGAGGGCTTTTTTATATTTATCTTCATTAAGCACAACTCCCCGCTCTTGCGTTTTGATAAACTGTTGTTTTCGCTCAGCGTTCCAAGTAGAGACGATTATATTTTGATTCCAAATATACAGACTAAAGCCGATAGTTCCAAGCAGTAAACCGAAAAATAAAACAATGTAAACTTTTTTCCAAAAAAGTCCCAATTTTGAAATTATTTTCGCACTATTAAATTCGCCGCCTATTTTTAATTGCATATAATTAATCTTTACTATAAAAAACTACCGTTAAGACTGTCTCTAAATGACCGCTATCCGAGACCACTAACTCAGGATTCCTAGCAACTTGTGCGCCAAAAGGACTACTAGCATCAGGGCCCCCACTGGCAGATGATGTGGCCTGATCATTACCAGTTATGTTGCCCATACTAATTTCGATAGTATCAGCATAGTAATCCAAAGACTCCAGACCATGTATAAATTTAAAGGCTCCGCCGTAATCACCAGCTAGGGTAATTTTTAATTTTAAATATTCCTGCTTAGGTAGCGCATCCGCCAATGACACCACTTTGGGCGCAGTTTTACTTGTTGCTTTTTTTGGCTCAGTGTCTGAGGGCACCACTACAATTTGAATTTTATTGTTAGTATCTTGAGCGAGGCTTTCTAGGCGCTCTATTAGAACCACTGCCTGTTGCTTTTCCAATAAAATATCGAATTTTTCCTGTTGACTACTAACTTCGGTATAGCGCTGAGCTATCTTTGGCAATTCTTCTAAGCGTTGTTTTTTTATTTCCTGTTTAATCTTATTTTCTTCGATTTCATCTCTTGTTAATGTAATTTTTTTTAGCAAAGGCACCACTACAAAGTAAGTGCTCATTCCAAGCGCCAATAAAAAAAGGGCCACTGCTATAAACTCTCTTTGTTTTTTTAGAAATTTTTTCATTGAATAATGAACTTACTAGAATTTATTAGCTATTCTCTTAAACAATTTTGCTTAACCAAAAAATCCATTTGAAAATCAACATTTTCCTTAACTACCAAGTTTGAAAGTGGCACATTAACAGTCTCAAAGCAATCATCCTGTTCTAACTTAGCTTTAAATTCCAATAAGCCATCACGCGACCTTGCTTGCCCAATTAAATAAACATTATAATTTTTAGTAGCCAAATTTTCTACCCTAATCCCCACTGGCACATCTGCACTCAAGCGCTCTAAAACATGAAACCAATGCAGATGCCCCGCTTGAATTTCAAGTAGTAGACTAGTCGCTTCATTTATTTTTTTAAAATCTTTATCATATTTATTTAATTGTTGATATTGATCCTGAACTTGGGCGAGTTCATAAGAGGCTAAGTCTTGACTGCGCTGAATTCTCAGTAAATTATAAATGCCGGCCAACATAATAACTAGCACCAGCATTGGAAAAATAAATAAGAACTCTTCATGTAAAATAGCGCGGAAGAGTTTTTCCTTTTTTATTTCATTTTTTTTGTTTTGTGGAAGTAAATCCAAATTAATCTTCATATTGAATTCCCCTTAAAGCTAAACCTATTGCGGTTGAATATTGTACGGCCTGACCTTTTTCAATGAGTGGCAATTTTTTTCCAAAATTAACGTTAGACCAAGGATTACCAAGCTCAATCTCTCGCCCCAGCTTTTTTGATAGATATGGAACGATTCCCTTCGTATTAGCTCCGCCACCGCAAACAATTATCTTGTCAATACTCTTCGAGTAGCCAAGTCCTGATAAATAAAAATCAGCTGACTTTTCTATTTCTTGAGAAAAATTCTCTAAAATTGGCTTTGTTAATTGAAATAACGCATCATTTTTAAAATCGCTACCAATCCCATAATTAAATTTTATTTCTTCCGCTTCCTTAGAGGAAATACTCATTCCCCTAGCAATAGTATCCGTTAAAGATTGCCCACTAAGTGGAATGCTTGACGTAAAACATAAGACGCCTTCCTTGGCGATTGAAAAACTTGTTCGCCGATCCCCGATGTCAACAATTAAAACTGTCTTATTGCAATCTTCTTGGCTAAGTAGACTGCGTGCCTGAGAAATTGATTCTATCTCTAACCCAACAACATCAAGACCTGCTTCCTCAATAACCGAGATAATTTCATCAATAATTATTCTTGAAACAGCTACCACCAAAAGATTTATTTTATTCTTCTCTATCTTCAGCGATTCGGTCACAATCTGCCAGTCGTAATAAACCTGTTCTAATGATAATGGGATATTAGCTTCGATTTCCCATTTTACAGCTTCGCTAATTTCTTCTTCACTCATCTTGGGAATGCTAATAATTCTTAGGAAAGCCTTGGTCTCTGGAATTGAGCAGATAACCTTTTTTGTTTTTACTTTTTTAGGTCCTGAAATTTTAACGAGTTTATTTATAGCCTCAATTACTTGCGACTTTTCTTTTATTTCGCCATCACTAATTGCGCCAAAAGGCAGTTGCACTGTTCCATAACTAACTAATTCATCTTCTTTGCCATTTTCTTCAAGTTTAACCAACTTGATTGAAAGATCACTTAAATCCAAGCCAAAAATGCTTGCACTACTATTAAAAATTTTTTTATTTAAAAAAGTCATTTTAATCATGAAGCATGGAACACATAACACAAAACAAAAAATGTTAGATATTACTCACTGCTTTATTTTATTTTATTTTATTTTTTGTCTTTAAGCTTTTTACCTTTTTTAATTTTACACTATTTTTTCAATATTTCATAACTCATCCCATAAGTCGATTAAATATTCCGTCCCAGTTGGGAAATAAGCAGGGGGACAATAAAGTAAGTTGTTATTAAAATTATAAGTTCGGTCGGAAAAACCACTATTACCACTCTGGAAATAAGGCTGCAGATAAGAAGCGATGGCACCGTTAAAAGTCAGTGAGTATTTTCCACCCATGCCATTGACGATTCCGACTGTTCCCTCTTGAGCCAAGAGCGCCGCATCAATAGTAAAGTTATCCGGACAATCATTCAGCACGCGTATATCCTGTTGAGCGACAAGGCCCAAAGTATTAGCGCAACTGTAATCGCTGAAAAGTAAATTTTGATTACTGATGCCCACGTAAATATCAGCTCTATTTACGCCTCCCGATAAGTTAGCCGCCACGATTGTCAATCGCTTATTATTAACTGTACCTTCAATCCAAATATTGTTTTCCACAAAGATAACTTTATCGCTAACTAATGGATAGTTACTTAAGCTAATACATCTTCCACTAGCGGATTTACTGGGTTGAACGTACGGGCAAGCCGCACCCGTGCAGCAAGTACTAGCACTACAAGCAATTCCGTTCGTACCACTATAGGCTCCCGTTGCACCAGTGATAATCCCATTGTATTTAGTTATGGCGTGCGTATTAGTGTTGGCGGAATTAACCGTACAAACATCAAAAGTCCCATCACTTTTTAAATTAATTCTTCTGCCAAAACCCGTGTTATCAAAATATTTTCCCTCATTTTGAGCTTGGGTTTTCATATTGCCTAAATCAGTCATTACTCCCGTAAAGCTAACTTCCGGGACGGGAAACTGCCGACCACCCACAAAAACGGCTGGTCGCAACGGAACTGTTCCAATAGCCCAAGGATAGGCAGGCGCCGCGCCATCGGCCGGATTTGTCGTGGTATGAACTCCAAATTCCATCCGGTTGCCGCCATAGGTGCTATCATCAAAACGTGACTTGCCAGAGCTAACCACATTATACGCTTTGCCATCAAAGCGGATGCCATCATTAGAATGAACTTTCCCATACACTGTGGCCTGGTCGCCAAAATTCATAAAACTATTAGATAAGAAAACAAACTCACTCCAGGAGGGACGGCGAAATCTAACCTGGACAATTCTCTTAATTGAATCATTACGATACGTCCAGCCAGTTGATTTAACAATAACAATAGTTGAACCTGCCACAGGAGCTGTAACCTCTAGTTGGTACTGACCGACTGCTGTCCCATCTGGATCCTTAAATTCTGCAGTATATTTATGATCAGGGTCTATGCCGATAGGATTCCCATTTTGCCAAAAATTCTCAATTTGAGCAGCAGTTTTTCCTTCAATAGCATGTGCCAAGTACCAACGATAATAATACGCTCCAGCCTCGGCGATTTGAAAGGCGCGCTCCCGCTCAACTCGGTCCTCACTAAATTTCAGCTGGGAAGTAATATAAACTAGGAGCGAACTTAAAATAATAGTCACGATAACAACCATAACTAATACAGCCACCAGCGCGCCGCCTTTTTTATGCTGTTGGAAATTTAATTTAATCATAATTTAGTGGATTCTATCATAGTCATTTAAATTCCTTATTTCAACAAAAGTCTCCTGCTGGATGTTATCTGGAGCTCTATTTTCATCAATATTTATCTTTAAAAACATTCTTACTAAGCGGATCTCGGAGACATCTGCGGGAGTATTAACTGGATTATTAACCGTGTCTTGAGGGTAATCGCCGTTATAATAAGCAAACATGGGATCAGCCGTTGAATTTATAATATGATCAGCCAATTGAAAAGTCTCTCCATCACCCGAAGCATAAGAAAAAGGGAAAGAAGTTGAAGGGATTCGCACTCCTAAATAAATTTTTTTATTAGCTAAATAAACATGCAAGCGTTCTACAATATCATCCTTGTTATAATCGGAATAGAGCACCAAATCATTATCATCCGCCGAAACTATTGGATAAGCACCATTACTCGATTGTTTGGCCCTACGAATATATTGAGCTAAGTCACCCATACTCCGAGATAAAATCAAAGAAGATCTACCCATCTCCAAAGTATAAGCTTTGGTTTTTATGGTTCTAGCAAAGACTGTTACCGTAGCCTGGGTAGCCAAAAGGAAGAGCGCAATCGCAATAAGCGTCTCCACAAGGGTCATGCCTTGGCTAAAAAAAAGTTTTTTATTTTTCATTTTAGTTTTTCGTCAACTGAACTATCTCATGAGTTAATTTATCAATTTGGACCGGACCCTCATAAGGATCATAGCCATCGGCTTCAATTTTTAAAGTATATGTGCCTACTTGTAAAAGTTCAGCTCCGTCGGGATAAAAAACCACTCCTCGCAAAGAACTTAATTTATCTGTAAAAACATCCACCCCATTGGCAACCAAGGTTACCTTGGCGCCAGCTATTGGAGAACTCGGACTTTCAGTATTGTTTACTTCTAAAAACAAAGCATTGATATCTTTATCAGCTAAACGAAATTTGTAAGTTGAGTCGCTACCTGGGGAAAGAAAATAAGGGGTGGCCGAAGGATCATAATCAATTAACTGATACTGCGCATTTGGACTCATCGAAATTAGGTAACTACCTGCACTGATATCCGCATATTCCTTTTTACCCTCGATTGAATCAGTTGTTCCACTAGTATCCGCCATGCTAAAAATACTACCACCTAAATTATCATGCCCAATGATTTTTCCGCCACCAATCGAAAAACCAATGTTTCCAACTGGCTTATCTTGATAATCAACGGCTTTGACTGTTAGCTTGGCCAGTCGATTTTGAATATAATTATAGGTATTCAAGAAACCCGCAATCACATTTATATGACCATAAATCGGAGTAAAGGTGGCGGAAGAATCCATAGTTTCGATTGTTTCATACCTGCTTTTAGTTATTGTAACTTTATCGCCACTTGAAATTCTGGCTGAAGGAAGTAAGAGATGCCCTTCACCATCAGTCTTAATCGTATCGTTGATTTGAGGTGAAACAATGGTGTTTTTAATATTAACAACCGCTTGTGAAATTGGCAGTAAGGTTTCTCCATCAATAACATTAATTGAAAGTGGCGAACCACCAGCGCTCGTCTCCAGCCCTGGAGGCACAAAGCGGGATGAGGAAGAAACGCTTTTTAACTGACCACTGCTATCTACCCAGGAAACATTAACTTCGACGATTTTATAATCGTTTGGAATAAGATCGGCCGGCGTCGAGCTTACAGTTCCATCCATAGGGTCATCGAAATATCTAACCGCTATTGAAACTTGATAAGTACGGCCATTAGCAGTCACATTTTCCTCCTGCGGAAGATTACCTGGAATATCAATACTGCCTTGGGTCCCAACTTTATCGTAAGCAAGATTACGAATAATCTCCATTTTTTCATTTACAAAAGCAGTTGCCGCTAATCTATTTTTTGCTTCAATAATATACCTTGTGCCAAAGTTAGAAACCGTATAGAAGCTCAAAAAGGCAATCGTTATGATAAATATACTAATCATGACCTCCAAGAGAGAAAAACCCGCCTTTTTATTTTTTTTTATTTTTTTTTCCAGAGACATAGCCTCTTAAAAACACAAAACTCCAAAATGTTTCCGTGTTTAAATGTTTAAATGATTATATGATTGCATGCTTCTTATTTAATACTACCCATCATGCTATACATTGGCTGGAGCATAGCCACTGCAAAAAAACCAACCGCACCACCAAT
This sequence comes from uncultured bacterium, assembly GCA_903837175.1. Lineage (GTDB taxonomy): Bacteria > Patescibacteriota > Minisyncoccia > Moranbacterales > GWC2-37-73 > CAIPMZ01. The sequence goes on along the minus strand of CAILTR010000092.1, from coordinate 39,523 downwards.
CACAACCATCAGGATTGGCTCAATGATAGAGGACATATTTTTAGTTACTTGATCAACCTCATCTTCGTAGAATTCGGCTAGCTGAATTAAAACAACATCGGTTTTTCCAGTTTCTTCTCCCACCTGCACGATTTGAGAAACTAATAGTGGAAAAATATCTTGATGCTTGGCTAAAATCTCGCTCAGCGGAATTCCTTTTTGAATTTCTTCTGCCCCAGACAGAAAGGCTTGTTTGTAATAATAATTTGAAAGCGTGTTAGAAATAATCTTTAAAGCTTCAATCGAACTAACTCCACTTCTTAAAAGCGAACTAAAAATTCTAGCAAAACGAGCGCAATTAACCTGCTTAACGATAGGACTAAAGACTGGAACATGCACCGTAAAATAACTTAAAGCTTTTTTCCCAACTTCTCGTTGTAAAAAAAATCTTAAAAAAAGAGCCAAGCCAATGAAAACAATTGCTACCGTCACGCCATTGTTTCGCATTGTATCACTAAGCAAAATTAAAAATTTAGTCATTGGTGGAAGCTCAGCGCCCATATCTTTAAATACTCCCAGCATTTGGGGCAGCACGTAAGTCAGCATCAGAACTCCAATCACGAGCATGACCGTAATAATAACCGCTGGATAAATCATTGCGCCTTTCACTTTTCCTTTTAGATCATGTTCTTTCTCTAGTTGAACTGCAACTATCTTTAAAACCTCATCCAGATTACCAGCCACCTCCCCAACCCTAACCATATTAATAAAAAGATCGCCAAAAACCCCAGGATATTTTGCAAAGCCTTCACTTAGAGTTTTCCCACTTTGCATTTCATTAAAAATATCTTCCAAAATTTTCCTGAAACCCTTATGCTCAACTTGAAGCGCTAAATTATTCACGGCGCGTGAGACCGTCAATCCTGAGCTAATCATCACACTTAAATTTCTGGCAAAGACCATTTTTTCTTTCAAGGGAACACTATTAAATATATCTAAAAATTTAGCCTTGGCGATACCTTCAAATTGCTGCTCACTGACTAGCTTTATCGAGGTGACTAAAAAACCGTCCCCCCGTAGTTGAGCAGCTAGGGCTTTTTCATTCTGAGCGATAACCTCTCCACCCTTGGTTTGGCCATCATAACTTTTAGCAGTGTAGATATATTTGGGCATAACTTAAATAATTTGAAATTTGAAATTTTAAATCAATTTTTCAATGTTTAAATTTTTAAAATTAAAAAATTTAGATTTCATTATAAATTAAAAATTAAAAATTTGGGTGCATTAAGTAAAAACAAACTACTTTCAAAACACTCCCCGCAATAGTACCACCCTTAGAGATAGCTACTCTTTAGTTACTCTAATTATTTCTTCGATCGAAGTTACGCCCATCGCAGCCTTAATGAAACCATCTTCATACATTTTATGCATACCCTCCTCTTTAGCTTTTCGTTCAATCTCATCCGTTGAAGCACTAGCAGTTATTAGCTTGCCAATCTCTTCATCAATAACTAGCACCTCAAAAATCCCCTGTCTGCCATGATACCCTTCATTATTGCACTGTTCACAACCTTTAGCTTTATAAAATTTAATATCTTTCCAAGTACTTTTTTCATTCACAATCCCCTTTAATTGGGGTGTTTTTTTCATCACTTCTAAAATCTCAGCCAGCTCAAAACTAGCTTGTAAATCTTTGATGGTTGCCTGATCAAAATTATATTCGACCTTGCAATCATTACATAATTTTCGCACCAAGCGTTGGGCGATTACAATGTTGACGGTGGACGCTACTAAAAAAGCTTCCGCGCCCATATCTAAAAGGCGTGGCAAGGCGCCAGCCGCACTATTAGTATGCAAAGTTGAAAGCACTAGATGCCCAGTCATCGCAGCTTCAATCGCAATCTGCATTGTTTCGCCATCTCGAATTTCCCCGACCATGATAATGTCTGGATCTTGACGCAAAAGACTGCGCAGCGCGGCTGCAAAAGTCATTCCTATTTTAGGATTAATTTGAGTTTGATTTACTCTCGGCATCCGATACTCCACTGGATCCTCAACGGTACTAATATTAACCTCTGAAGTATTTAAAATATCCATCACGGTATATAAGGTTGAAGTTTTTCCGCTTCCCGTTGGGCCAGTTACTAAAATCATGCCGTTTGGACGCTTGATATGTTGATGAACTTTCTCCAAGGCATCGCCATATAAACCCATTTTTTCCAGAGTCAAACCTTTTGAAGTTTCATCTAGTAAACGCATTACGACTTTCTCGCCTTCAAAAACTGGTAAGATACTAACCCGAAAAGAAATTTTATACCCATCTTTTTCAATTTTAAAACGTCCATCTTGAGGCAAGCGATGCTCATCGAGTTTTAAACTGGAAAGCACTTTCAGGCGAGCAATTAGGCCACCCGTGACTTGCTTTGGCAGAGTCATCGCGTCATGCAAAATTCCATCAATTCGATATCTAACGCGAACTTCTTTTTCATCTGGCTCAATGTGAATGTCACTAGCAGACTGCAATATTGCATGCTTAATAAGTGTATCTACAATCCGCACAATTGGAAGGTCCTGCGCTATCTTCTCTAAATCATCATCAGAATTATCTGAAGAAATTTTTTCTGAGTCATCGCTAATAAGGTCACCAAATTCAGCTTTTAAGCTTTTTTCATATTGCTTTAGAACTATTTTAATATTATCTTCGCTCGTAAGACACGGGATAATCTTCAGACCGGTCTTTTTTCTAATAAAATCTATCGTCTGAAGATCCTCCGGATTTTTCATCGCCACTTTTAAATCATTCCCTTTTTTTTCAAAGGCCACAATACCATATTTTTTCGCAATCGGTTCTGGAATAATATGTAAAATTTCATTTGCGATAACCTCTTTCTCTAAATTCACAAAAGGAATCCCAAGAATATATGAATATAATTTCTTAAGATCAATCTCACTGACTAACTTTTTTTCCATCAATAAATCACCTAACTTTTTGACCTGCTTGGTTGCTTGCTGGAAATTTTCTTCAATCACTTCCGGTTCTAATAAACCTGAATCGGTGATGAAATCCCTCAGTTGTTTATTGGTTATTTGCATTTAGTTTGTGTTTTTTATTTTTTTGTTGGCCCTTATTGCTACGCTATTTCTATTTTATTTCTATTGCATTTCATTGGAAATTTGAAATTTGAAATTTGAAATTTCCTATTCTATGTTCCACAAACCCTCCTGGGCCTATTTCAGATTCAAAATCTCTCTTATTTTCTGAGTAATTTCATCAAGCTTATAGTCAGCTTTAATTAAATAGGTTGTCGCGCCTAAGGCTAGGGCTTTTTCTACATCCGCAATACTGCCTAAGTTAGTCAGTAACACCACCGGAATATGGGTCGTTTCTGGATTAGCCTTAATTTCAGCAAGAACTTCGTAGCCATCTTTTTTAGGCAAGACAATATCCAATAAAATCAAATCAGGCTTTTCTGCAAAAGCTTTCTCCACTCCAATTTCGCCATCGAGTGCACTTGAAACTTCAAAGCCCTCAGCAATTAAAAATTCTTCCAGCGAATTTTTTAAAACCACATCGTCTTCTACAATAAGTAGTTTTTTCTTTTCCATTTAGCTTGTTAAATAAGATTAGAATCTCTTTAATATAAAAGCTAGACAATCTTACTATAATAAATTTTATTTATACCCTTTATCATTAAGCTTTAGCTAATGGCAGGCTAAAAAAGAACTCCGAACCGGTGTTCTCAATTGATTGAAACCAGAGCTTACCTCCCGATTGTTCTATAATATTTTTTGCAATATATAATCCAAGCCCAGTGCCTTCAGTATTATTTTTCATTTTATTGTTACTACGGAAAAACTTTTTAAAGATATCAGTTTGCTCATTTCTTGGGATACCAACCCCATTATCTCGAATACATACCTGGACAAGCTCATCTTTTTTTTCTAACAAGATTTCTACCCTACCTTTTTCACCTGTATATTTAATCGCATTTGAAATGAGGTTGTCCAAAACAACCACAATTCTTCGCCTATCAACCAACACCTCTAGCGGGACTGCCGAACCTAAATATTTCAGCTCAATCTCGGCAGCACTAGCTAGCGGGCGCTGGTTCATAACCGCCTCATTAATAATATCGCATAAATTAATCTGCTCTTTATTTAGAGCTAACTTTCCTTGATCAATGTGGGCTACGTCTAGGAGGTCACCCACCAGTCTAGCCATTTTCTGACTTGAATGAGCAATTTGGCCAATCAATAGTTGCTGTTTTTCGCTCAGGCCGCCAGGAAATTTCGAGAGTAGTAGTTCAATTTGCCAATTAATTTCTGCAATTGGAGTTTTGAGTTGATGCGAGGCAATCGAAATAAATTCCGTTTTCATTTTATTCGCTCTAGCTACTTGGTCAACACTACTAATAATGAAATTTCCAATGATAAAAAGAATTGATACCACCACCGACTCACTAATAACTAGAATGTCCGGAGAATCATAATTATTGGAAATAAAGTAAACCCCCGCTATCGCTACCACAATCACAAAACCCATCACAATAAATAAGAAACTGGGAGTTTGCCAAACCTTTAAACCAAGCTCCTCGGCTTGTTTTTTTAAATTAAATTCATTATAAATTCTTTTTTTTAACTTAGCTCCAAGCATCTTAATTTGAATGTAAAGCTTATTAACTAACTATTCATATTATAGCACAAAAAACAATTCAAAAAAAGCAACCAGAAGGGGCTGCTTATCTTTTTGAATTTTGTATTTTTGTTTAAATGTTTAAATGCCAGTTTGATTATATGATCTAGACTTTAAATTCAACCACTTCCCCATCCGTCATTACGTAATCACGCCCGACGGTTTTAACGGCCCCAAGTTCCTTAGCTTTACCCCAAGAGCCAATTTCTAAAAGTTTATCCCAAGCAATGACATCGGCCCTGATAAATTTTTCTTGAAAATCCGTGTGAATAGCTGCCCCCGCTTCCGGCGCGGTCGCGCCCTTTTTAATCGTCCAAGCGCGCGTTTCGATTTTGCCCGTCGTCAGGAAAGTTTGCAAACCTAAAAGATCATAGGCTGCGACAATTAAATCATCAATATGTGAAACTAAACCCATTTCAGTTTTTTCCTCTTGCGTCATTTCAATTAATTCTTCCTCAATTTTAATGTCCAACTTAAGATGTTTTTTATTTTCTAGCTCAGGTAAAAGTTTTTCGCTAACATCGGCCACGTTAAAAATATATAAAAATGGTTTCAGCGTTAGCAGTGACATTTCTCGAATGATTAATTTTCCGTATTCGTCTTTGAGCATTTCTGCTAGGTCAGGCGTTTCGTTAGCCAGTTTCCCAGCCTCCAGCGTCACTTTAATTTTTTCAATTACTTCTAATTGTTTGCCGGCACCTTTTTTATTGCCCTTGGCCTCTTTCTCGATCCGAAATTGCGTCTTAGCCGTTGTATCTAAATCGGCTAAAATAAGTTCTAGATTAATCACTTCGATGTCACCCACTGGATTAATAGCATTGTGGACATGCGTAATTTTATCATCACTAAAAACCCTGACTACCTGGGCAATGGCATCAACTTCCCGGATATTGGCTAAAAATTTATTGCCTAGACCTTCGCCTTCCGAGGCGCCCTTCACAATCCCAGCGATATCGACAAATTCCACCACGGCCGGCACAATTTTCTCCGTCTGGGACATTTCCGACAACTTTAAAAGGCGCTCGTCTGGCACCTTCACCACCCCCACATTCGGCTCAATCGTGCAGAACGGGTAATTACTAATTTCCACTGGATTTTTAGTCAAGGCTTTAAAAAGGGTACTTTTCCCCACATTCGGCAGCCCGACGATTCCGATTTGTAATGACATATGTTAGTTATAAAGTTAATCAAATTTAACGTTATGAACGTTTTAACGTTCTAACGTTCTAACGTTCATAACGTAAAGCGTACCGCAGATTAAGTTTTTAAGCAATAAAAAAGGGGGCTGAACGTATTAAAGTCCAGCCCCACCCCTAATCACTCTGCGCGAACGTTTCGCATAATAGCGCCTCCTTTTTTATGCACATCCACATTGGATCGTGCGTTTTTGATTCGGTGAATGTATACTCACCGCTTTTAAGAACAATTCTTCCTTCACTGCAACTTTGCGAAAAAAGGCTTTTTAAAGGTCTTTTTTCGATAATAGCCTGCTTAATAGCTTCTCTTAAATTAAAATCCTCAAAGGTAAGATCCATTGAAGGAAAAGCTATGTTAATTAGCAGGTACTCCATCACATGTTCGACTGTATCTCTTGCTGGATTAAATATGGTCCGATCCTGTGTCCAGAAAAGTTCTTGTGCCTCCTTGTCTGGTAAAGGTCGCAAGAAAGAACTTTGGACGATGAAGTCCACTTTTCTTTCAGCAAGCTCCAATAAAAAAGCGATTGTGTCAGTAGAAAATTCTCCAGGAATCAGCATATGAAACAATCTAACTTGAACCCCCGCTTTTACTAGGTTCTGGACAGCCTTCCTCACCATCTCCGGCCCTGAAGCTGGCCCTGAAGCCTTTGCTAAAAAATACAGCCCAGCTTGACTCATCGTCTCAAACCCAAGCCCACAACGCCCACAACTTGCTTCCTTTAATTTTCTAGCAAATTCCGCAGTCAGGTGCCCAGAGGAGGTCATGACATCAAATTGCACTTCAGGATAGTTAGTATGAAAAACCATCATCCCATTTAACAACTCATCCGTCTCGCTTCCTGCCAGGCCAAAAGTTGGATCGATGATTAAAATGTAATCAATCCCCTCCTGGGCAAGATAGTAAAATTCCGCCAGTACCGTGGCAGGTTTTCTACTTCTCTTAGCAACTGAATTTAACCCAAAAGCGCAATAATTACAACGGCGATCGCACCCTCTAACCAATTCGACCACTGCCCCAGGATTCATTCCCGCGCTTCTTGTTTCCGCTAAATAGCCATCAAAATCGAAACGGCTATTAGCGGTATAAAAAGCTTCTGGCGTATAATCATCGATGAGCGAGCCTGCTGGGTCTGATTTTGTTAAAAAACAACCTGGCTCAGCGACCAAAACTTCCTCGATGAGCTCTGTAATCCCAGCCCCATTGCCCCAATAACAGGCATCCACTGGCCAATCCCAACGCCTCCGAGGAGCATCCTCAATTAAATTAAGCGTCGCCCCACCTAAAATTATTTTTACGGCTGGACTAATTTTCTTAGCCGTCAAAATAATTTCCTTAACTTGCGCTCCTTGCGCAAACGTCGGGAAAGCTAATAGAATCAAGTCCGGCTGGAACTCCCTTACTTTTTCAGTAACAATTTTTTCGATCGACCAAGCCGGTTCCTGCTTGGATCGTAAGTTTACATCCAAAAAGGCAAACGCGTATTCTAGAGGAATCCGCTGCCCTACTTCGAAAACTGCCCGTGGTGGCAGCGAGTTTTTACGACCGGCAGAAAACTTGGGATTCATCCAGGGCCTATCATAGGGCTGGATGAACAAAATCCTTTTTTCTTGCTCCACTGTGCACCTCACTTTTTCTTTTGTTAATGTTCTCCAAAAATAAAAACGCGACAAACGCCTTGCCGTGTCATTAAAATAGTTATAGCACACTAGTTATACGATTACCAGCCCTAATTATTTCACCTAGCTATTTCACTATTTTTTCGCTATTCCAAACTACTTCAAAGATTTTCTTAAGCGTTGCGCTAATATCCTTATCTTCGATAATCAGACCAAACTTTTTCTTATAATTTGAGACGTAGACCTTATCGCCACAAATACCCAATTCAACTTCGGAAGAAAAAAGCTCTGCGGGTAACATTCTAGTTTGTCGCAATTCAGCTTTGTCCATTTTTTTTAGATCCGCTACCTCAGCCGAGACTTGCCCAATCACTCTGGCCTGAATGCCGGTCGCAATTCTTTTTTTAATGTAAGCTTTGCTGGTTTTTTCATTTTCAGTCATAACAAAAAGTGGAGTTGTAAAAGCAATAACTTCGCTCTTAATTTTTAAAATATCCGCATCTATCAAGTCGAGACCACTCTTCCCTTCAAAGTAATAAGCTTTAGGTTTATCGCTGATACTATTACGAATCGCCATCAATGCTGGCAAAGCTTCTTGCGCTAATTTAATTTTTTCGCTAGCGAAAGCAAAACATTCTTCGGGGGATTTCGCCATATATTTAATTTTTTTCTGGCTAGGTATTTTCAAGGCAAAGCCCTTGCTAACTAAGCTTTCCAAAATTACGTAAGCGGTAGGTTTTTTAACCCCACTGCGAAGCGCCACCATATAGGCGGTGGCTTGATTAAGCGGAAGTAGTGCTAGATAACAACGCGCTTCCTTATCGTTAAGTCCAATATCTTTTAGAGGTTTTATTAGTTCCATATTTTTAGAATAGCAGGTATTTAAAATATAGTCAATAGTATTGACGAATAATTCTTTTTCATTAACTTTGAAGCTTATCTAAAGCATTTAATGGCAAACGTGATATTCTGTATCTTTGACCTATTTGCTAGTAGTTGCTAACATTACTTTATCACCATCTTTACAGATACGGTGACATGTTCTTTAACGTCAAGTTCCAGATAAGCAAACAGTATATAAAATTCAAAAAACTGCTTTTATTAATTATTGGGTAATTAATAATAAAAAACCCAGCAGTACTTTGGAATAAAATTTGAAATGTTGTAAAACAACAAGTTGCCTTTAAGCAAAATTTTTTAATAAAATTACGGCTATCCGCAACTTCCGAATTTCAGTCGGTAATTACTGATTATTTTATTACAATTTACAATTTTTGAAAAAAATATTCTATCTGTGAACTACAATCTTTCTAAAAATCCTAAGCCCCATGCTTTAGGATTTTTAGTTTTTAGGGACCAAAAAATAACCCATGCCTACCCTAGCTTTTCTTTTGGACTTATTCATGCTATCTATATTAGATAGCCATGCGGGCATCAGAAATCTAATCTTCTTCAGGATACTCCTAGTAAAAAATTATGCAAGCTAATCACATCTTAATTCGCTACGGAGAAATTTCCTTGAAAGGGAAAAATCGCAATTATTTTGAAGCGCGTTTAATTAAAAACCTCAAGGACCAACTAAGCTCTTTTGCTCCAGGTAGTTTTGAGTTTGTAAAAAAAATCTCGGGGGCTATTTTAATTAAACTTAATCAAAAGGGGCTTACCAGCCTCAGCGAAGTTGAGAGCGCCCTTGCGCACACTTTTGGAATTGTTAATTACGCTTTCGCTTACAGCGTTAAGCAGGATTTAGTAGAAATTAAAGCTTTCTGCTGGGAATTAATTAAGGCAAAAGATTTCCAAACTTTTCGAGTCACCTGCCAAAGATCGAACAAGGACTTTCCAATGACCTCCGAAGAAATCCAGCGCGAAGTTGGTGGTTATCTTTTCGAAAAATTTAAGAGAAAAAAAGCGGTCAGCCTTAAAGATCCCGACTGTGAATGTTTCCTGGCAATTATTAATGACTACGCGTTAGTTTCATTGGATAAGCAAAAAGGGCTGGGCGGTTTACCAGTTGGCACTGGTGGTCGCGCGTTAGTTTTAATGTCAGGCGGATTCGATTCGCCGGTAGCCGCCTTTAATATCCTGCGCCGAGGGGTTACTACGCGCTTTGTGCATTTTCACTCGATGCCCTATACCTCGCGAGCTAGCTTAGAAAAAGTTACCGATCTTATTCGCGTACTTAAAAAATATCAATCTTCCGGAATTTTATACTGCGTCCCTTTTGCTGACGCCCAAAAAGAAATTATGCTGAGTTGCCACGAGTCCTTGCGGATTATTTTTTATCGTCGCTTAATGCTGAAGGTCGCTGAAAAATTAGCCAAGAGAGAAAGAGCCCTCGCCTTAGTCACTGGCGATTCCATCGGCCAAGTTGCTTCGCAAACTTTAGAAAATATTTTTGTAGTTAGTCAGGCTGGCGAGCTGCCAATTTTTCGTCCGCTCATCGGAACCGACAAAGAAGATATCATGAACCTAGCTAAGGCAATCGGGACTTACGATATCTCAAAACTTGCGCATGATGATTGCTGCACGCGACTTATGCCCAAGAAACCCGAAACTCGGGCCAAACTCCCCGCCGTCCTCGAAGCCGAAAAAGTCCTCGACATCCCTAAAATGGTCAGTGAAATTTTGGCAGGGGTTGAAAAAATTAAATTGTAAAACCGATACGAAACTACCTGCCCGCAATGCTACGCTTAGCATAGCGTTGCAGGCGGGCGAATTAATACGAATCTACGAAAACATAACTTGAAGCAACAAAAAAATCCGCCCCTCGGCGGATTTTTTTTATTCCAATTCACTTTATGAACGTTATAAACTTTATAAACTTTATAAACTTTTCAACTTTATAACTAATTCTATCCTTCAACCCTGACGATCCTATTAAAGTAAAGCCCAACAGTTGAAACCCAGCTTGGGGCGCCAGGATCACCCACGCAACTTCGGCCACATTTCCAGGTGTCTACCATCCTGGCTGGCGTATTACGCTCCTTAGCGACTAAAACCTCAATGCGGTCTCCTACGATCTGAATTGCCTCTTGGGCGCTCCCGAAACAGCTGTAGCCTAGGGCGGTGCCTCTTGAGCCAGTGCCTTTATAGCCCCAGTAATTATAACAGGTACTACCGCCCTTTGAAGGTGAAGCTAGCCCGAAGCTACTTTCCTTTTTAGCAATCCCGACTAAGAAAGCGGCCACTTTACTCTCGCGCCTAGCGATGAAGGGCACCATTTCAGCAATCGGAGTATCCCCGACGATATTAAAAAGCTTACTTTCCATTTCCGTTGTTTGGGCCTTAGTAATTTCTCCAAAAACTACTTTCTTATCAAAAGTTAGCTTTTTACAGTCCCCAGCTCCAAACAAATTTTTCTTTTCGAGTAGTGGCGAATTTAACTGCCTAATAATCGCCTCCTCCCCGATAGCCGCGTAGGCCTCAGGCGTAGTTTTTAAAATTAGGACCTTCCCCACCAACACGACACTAGTTAGACTAAGCATCAAAAAAATTAATTTATTTTTTCTAACGCAACCTAACAAACGTTGCTTTCGATTTTTTAAAAATCTCAACAATTTTTTCCCCCTATAAAGCAAGGGATCACTCATAGCGTATTTTTAACAAATTAATGGTCTTTAGGGTTTGTTGCAAAGCTCAGCTTTTGCATTCCAAAGACGCAGATTTAAGGCTATCAGCAAAATCCGGCCAAGTCAAACACTTTATCCACATTTTAGGCACTTCTTGGCTCAAATAAAGCATTTTATGGGTCATACGCAAATTAGGGTTCCCAGAAACTAAGTTAGTAATTTTTACTTCGCTTGTTTACTTTTCAGAGCCACTCCTTGGCTGAAAATAATGGCCAAGGGCTAAGATTCGCTGTCGCTCATATTGCCTAAAGAGCAAACAAGCTCGCAAAAATTTAGAGGTAACGCTTTACTAGAACCTTATATTGCGCATGACCCCATTTTAGCGTGAGCAAAAAAGAAAAAATCCACCGAAGTGGATTTTTTCTTTCGAGGTTTATTTAGTACCGATACCGCTCCTGTTTGAAAGGGCCTTCAACTGGCACGTTAATATACTGGGCTTGTTTTTTCGTAAGCCTGGTAAGCGTCACGCCAAGTTTTTCTAAATGCAAGCGCGCTACCTCTTCATCTAATTTTTTCGGCAAAGTATAAACTCCGATTGCATGTTTTTTTTGCCAAAGCTCTAACTGAGCCAGAACCTGGTTAGTGAAAGACGCACTCATGACGAAACTAGGATGCCCAGTCGCGTTACCAAGATTGACTAGGCGCCCGCGCGAAAGCAGGACGATAGCATGCCCGTCAGGAAAAATAAATTTATCAACTTGAGGTTTAATGTTAATTTCTTTAATCCCTTTATATTTTTCTAATTTTTCAACTTGAATTTCGTTGTCAAAATGCCCAATATTGCACACGATAGCTTCGTCCTTCATTTTTTCTAAATGTTCAATCGTAATAATGTCTCGATTGCCAGTGGTCGTAACAAAAATATTAGCCTCAGCTAAGGACTGCTCCACTGTTTTAACTTCAAACCCTTCCATCGTTGCCTGCAAAGCGCAGATCGGATCAACTTCAGTCACAATCACGCGAGCGCCAAGCCCTTTCATACTTTGGGCGCAACCTTTCCCAACGTCGCCATAACCGCAAACTACCACGACTTTTCCAGCCACCATCACATCTGTCCCCCGCTTAATGCCATCGGCTAAACTTTCGCGACAACCATATAAATTATCGAACTTGCTCTTGGTCACGGAGTCGTTCACGTTAATTGCGGGAAAAAGCAACCTACCCTGCTCAAACATTTGGTAAAGCCGATGCACACCGGTGGTGGTTTCTTCCGAAACCCCTTTTAGATCTTTAATGATTTTACTCCAAAATTTCGACTGCTCCCGATAAATCCTGGCTAAAATTTTCAAGAGTTCTCTTTCATCCTCACCTTTGCCAGCCAAACTTTGCTTTAAAATTTTTGGATCCTTTTCAAGCTCAACGCCCAGATGGAGCATCAGCGTCGCGTCGCTCCCATCATCAACAATTAAATTTGGTCCCAGCCCACCTTCGAATTTAAAAGCTTGCTCAGTGCACCACCAGTACTGCTCCAGGGTTTCACCTTTCCAAGCAAAAACTGGCACGCCAGCTTTCGCAATCGCCGCAGCCGCATGATCCTGGGTCGAAAAAATATTGCAACTAACCCAGCGCACCTTCGCGCCAAGCGCAACCAGCGTTTCAATTAAAACCGCCGTTTGAATAGTCATATGCAAACTCCCTAAAATTCGCGCACCTTTCAAGGGCTTTTGCTTACTGAACTTTTTACGTAGCGCCATCAGCCCTGGCATTTCTTTTTCCGCAATAATAATTTCCTTGCGCCCATATTCGGCTAACTTAATGTCTTTGATTTTGTAATCTTGAGTTTGCATATATTTAAACTTTCTTTAAGAAATTATCTACCTTATCCTGGAAATAGGTAACAAAGGTCTACGGAAATAGGAAAAGAAATTGGAAATCCTTTTTCTTTTTTCTTTTTTCTTAATCTTATTTCCAATATCCCCCGTTCCTTATTTCTAATCTAAAATTATTTTCAATAAATACCCTAAAACATCAGTTACCTTTTCCTATATTTTCTTATTTTTCCAAAATGCTTCTTATCCAAACGCGCACTAGCGCTAGCAACTACTAGGGCCGAAACGTGACTAGCCATTTTTCCAGCCTCTTGTAAGTCTAACTTATTAACTAGACCGTGTAAAATCCCAGCCGCGTACATATCCCCGGCGCCATTAGTGTTAACCATTTTCACCCGGTGTGGCGCAATTTTGAAAACTTTTCCGCCTTTTTTAATCAAGCTCCCCTTTCCGCCAAGCTTTACTATGGCCACCTGGCAGCTTTCAGCAATTTTATGTAGCGCCTGCAAAGAATCTTTTTCACCAGAAAATTCAACCGCTTCTTCTTCATTAGCAAAAACAATATCAATGTGCTCTCTGACTATTTTTCTAAAAAGTTTTTTATTTTGATTAATTAAAACGGCGCTCGAAAGATCCAGTGAAATTAAAGCCCCATTTTCACTAGCGATTTCAACAGCGTGCAAAACCGTTTTGCGCAAGGCTTGTCTTGCTAACTGGTAAGCCTCAATGTGCAGGATTTTACTTTTGGCAATTTCAGCTTCATTAAGGTGACTCTTTGTAAAGTTTAGTGAAGCGCCAAGATGAGATAGCATCGTCCTTTCCCCATCCGGCGTAATTAAAATTAGCACGTGACCAGTTTGATCCTTTGTGTGCCAAGCAAGCCGAGCAGTCGTGCCTTCTTTTTCCATTTCAGCATGGTAAGTTTTACCAAATTCATCTTTGCCGACCACGCCCCAAAAAGCCGTGCGGCTACCAAGTAAACTTGCCCCCAAAATCGTATTCGAAGCGCTTCCCCCTAAGGCCAAGGTTTGAGTAAGATGCGAAAATTTTTTAAGAATCTTTTGACTTTCTTCTTTAGAAATTAGCGTCATTGAACCTTTTTTGATTTTCAGTTTTTTCAGCATCTCTTCCTCAATGTTAATAACCACGTCAAGCAAGGGACTGCCGATGCCCATAATATCCCATTGCTTTTTACTGCTATTTTTTTTTAGTTTTGGCATAATTAATTAAGTTAAAGTTAAGCTAGCATACAGCGTATGACTTAAATTTTTATAACACTAAATTTGAGCTTGTAGCTGGTCGAGTAATTTAGAAAATTCCTGAATTTTTTCTTTTTTTCCGGTTGGGATAATTTCTTTTAATAAAAGTTCCATTCGCTCAAGCGCCTCTTCGAGTTTCCGCTTCCCGCCAGCTGCGATCATTACGTAGCGCGCCCGCGCGTCAGCTTCCCTCTTCCCACTTTTGACCAAGCCAATTTTTTCCATTGGTAGCAGGAGTCTCGTAATCCCTGAGGCGGTTAGTCCGACTTTATCAGCCAAATCAATTCTCCGCATTTTTTCGCCCTTGGCCACGCTAAGCCAATACAAAATAATAAATTCGCTCAAGCCCAAGCCGCCCAAGCCACTATCAAAACGCCGACTCAGCATCGCCTGAGTTTTAGCTAGCTCCAAAATAAAATTTACCGACTGGTTGATTTTTTGCATTTACCTTGTTAAATAAAATTTGAATCCAGGCCTAGGAGGCAATATTTTATTTTTTTAAAAATTAATGTTTATCTCTATTACGAAAAACAACAATTCGAATTTTAATGCTGAATTTCTTAAAAAATTTAGCATTATTTAACAGGGTAAAGTTAAAATTATACTTGATAAGTCAAGTATAATTCAGGGACAGTTGAAAGTCAACTACTGCCGTATCCTAAAATAAAAAGCATCAAAAAAAGCCTAAACTTTAATAAAGTTAGACTTTGAAGTTTTTCAGTTAAGGTCGCACCGTTGCAACCTTAACTGAGTTAACGAAAATAACCTTCACACATCCAGCTTTTCAATGGCTAGTTGGCGAAGAGCATACACCGCTGGATTTTTTAAACTAAGCATGTCCAATGCCGCGAGAACAGCATTATCAGGTGATAGCATGGTCATGCTAGGAGCACCGCCTGGCACACATAAACTACTCCAAACAGCATCAGGAAAAGTTCCAACAGTTGTCACAACATTGATAGAAGGCCAGCTTGTCCGGGCAGAAAGAATTAAACCAGGGCCATTAGTTATTCCCAAGATTACACCGCCTTCTGGATATTTCGTGAGTAATCCCTCCAGCTTTTCCATGCATGTCTTTGGAGATTTTTGAGCAGAGAAAACCATATCCTCAAAAACTACCCCCGGCACCACAGGAAAATCAGGTAACTGATCCCTCGTGGATTCTCGCCAAATCACAATAGCCTGTTTTGGAATTCGGAATAATTGCACCATACGAGCTACTGCCTGATAATTTGCTGCGATTTTTTCCATCGGCTGGTCATCGCGGAAAAGCTGTTTGGAAAACTCACCGGTCCAATCAGCATTCCGCAGACGCCAACTATCTGCATCAAGAACATCAGCAAGCATGAGTTCACCCTTAAGGAAACAGAACTCCAGTTTAAAGTCGACAAAATGAAATCCCAATTGACCCCAAGCACTCTCAAGCACTAAGAAAATTTTACGAGTCAGTTTTTCAATTTGAGCAACCGTAACGCCCTTCGGCAAGATCGTGTTTGCGCGAATTGGCACTTTCAAATTTGCATCAACCTCCCAGTTTGGTTTCTTTGAATGGAAAAGATTCCATTCATCCTCATAAGGATTCGCGATGAATGGATCATCTGCATTTACGTAAAAGTCTTCAAGTCCCTTTCTGTTAACTCTGCCGTTGGTAGTTTTGAGAAATAATTCAAACCTTAGCTGGTGAAAACGATGCGGTACCCCACTAGTCGTGATGAGTTCAGGATGACGCTTTAAGAAACTTCCAGCTGCAAAGCGTCGCGCAATCACCTCTAAAGAAATCATCTCCTCAGCCAGGGGTACTAAAAATTCCGTGTCGCTTAAGCGCTTTTCATAAGCCACAGGTATTCCCGCATCCTTGAGCAATTGAAACACGGCGCAAGTTGTGTCGGTTGCAAGTTTTCCCTTGCCAGGCATTATTTGGGTTTTCGTGGGATCATCATTTTTGGTGATATCATCCTTATTTTCAATAACCACAAAACCAGGATAACCATCATCTGAAAAAAATTTTTTAGTTTTTCCTTCAAACAAAAACGTTCTTGTCATAATAAACCATCCTTGTTTTTAAAAAGCATTGATTGAGATAAAAGACGTTGCTTTAATTCGCTATTACCTTAGCAAATCCTCAGAAAAATGCAAGAAAAAAAGCCGTGGTTCACATAGGACGCCACGACTTACAAAAAACAACTCAAAAAAAATCAGCTCTGCGAATTTGCCCGGCTTCCGGGAGTGTCAATTGGCAATCCCTCCTTGCAGAGAGGGCACTCTTCAGGAGTATAGCTTATCACCTCCATCGAAAGGACTGAAAAATGGTCGTCAGCAAGCTTCACGCGCCCGTTGCTGCGGTCAACAACCGAGCCGACCCCGACAAGTGATGCTCCTGCGCTCTTGATGAGATCAATCACTTCGGCTACCGATCCACCGGTGGTGATGACGTCCTCGATAACCAGTACCCGTTCATCGGGTTCCAGCGTGAAGCCGCGCCGGATGGTCATGACGTCCTCCTTGCGTTCAGCAAAGATGGTTTTGACACCGAGCTGCCGTCCAACCTCTGTTCCGACAACGATCCCGCCAATGGCCGGAGAGATGACCGTTTCGACTCCCTTGCCGGTAAAATGCTCTGCAATTTTGCTGCATACCGCCGTCAGGTGTTCCGGGTGCTGCAGTACCTTTGCGCACTGAAAGTAGGCATTGCTGTGGCGACCGGAGGTCAGCCTGAAATGGCCATCGAGCAGGGCGCCGGTTATTTTGAAAACGTCAAGCATGGCTGAAACATTTAAATTATTAAAAAAGCAGACATCTCAAAATTGAGATTACCCTCATAAAAGCAAGAAAAAGAGCTGGTGTCAACTCTTTTTCTTGGTTTGAAAATATTTTTTTGCTTTTAGATTTTTTCCCAGGGCAAACCTTCTTTGCCAAAATGTCCATAGGTGGCGGTAGCTTGGAAAATTGGCTTGCGTAGATCAAGGGTTTTGATGATGGCTTGGGGGCGAAAATCAAATTCTTTTTTAACAATTTCTGCCAAGCTCTCACCTTTCTCATTGATAGCTTCAACCATGAGCGGTTCGGCTTTACCAATCGCGTAAGCTACTGAAACTAAACATTCTTTAGCTAGTCCTCTGGCAACCAGTTGTTTGGCGACGTAGCGGGCCATATAGGCGGCACTGCGGTCAACCTTGGTCGCATCCTTGCCAGAAAATGCTCCCCCGCCGTGGGGAACGAGTCCGCAATAAGTATCAACCATGATTTTACGCCCTGTCAGCCCTGTATCAGCTTCGAAACCACCTTGGGCAAATTTTCCAGTCGGGTTAATAAAAAT
This sequence comes from uncultured bacterium, assembly GCA_903837175.1. Taxonomy (GTDB): domain Bacteria; phylum Patescibacteriota; class Minisyncoccia; order Moranbacterales; family GWC2-37-73; genus CAIPMZ01. Next base: position 22,062 of record CAILTR010000092.1, on the reverse strand, counting down.
TTCGATGTCGGAAATGTCTCCAATAATTGGCTTGATGACGCCGTCAATAATTTGCCTCCGAATTTGCTCATTGCCGACTTCCTCGCTGTGTTGGCAACTAACTAAGACGGCAGAAATTTTGCCATTGTGGACGCTGATTTGCGTTTTGCCATCCGGCCGCAGCCAAGCAAAAGCTGGGTCGTTTTTGCGAAGCTCCTCTAACTTTTTTGCGAGGGCGTGCACCTTGACGACCGCCGCTGGCATAAACTCTTTCGTTTCGTCAGTAGCGTAGCCATACATAATGCCTTGGTCACCCGCGCCACCAGTATCAACGCCTTGGGCGATTTCTGGTGACTGCTGAACGATTTTAACTAAAACTTCTAAGGCTTGGTCGTAACCAATTTCTCGATAAACCCTGCGAGCAATTTTTTCAAAATCAACTTGCGCTTTCGTCGTCACTTCCCCGCCGATTAGCAAAGTGCCGTGGCCACCGAAAGTTTCAACTGCTACTCGACTGGCTGGATCCTGCCTTAAACACTCATCCAAAATGGCATCCGAAATTTGATCGCAAACTTTATCCGGATGACCCGAGGTGACGCTTTCGACGGTGTAGGTTTTTGGTTTATACATATGTTTATATTTTTAAAAAATTATTTTAATTATTTTCTTGCTTACACTTATTTATCTTTTAAACGCTCTTACTTTTTTATTTTTTGTGTGTCATTGCGATCCGCCCTGGGCGGAGAAGCAATCCAGGGTGTTGCTGAGTTATACGCCCATTTAGCGTCTCTAACTAAAAAATTATCTCTGAATTTTTACAAGCTTGTTTACTTTTTAGACCATTATGAGCGACAGCGAATTCTGAGCGATTGGTTATAGTTCCCGACCAAGAGCGTGTCCTAAAAAGTAAACAAGCGAAGTAAAAATTTCTGACTTAGTTTCTAAAAACTATATTGCACTGCTCTGGATCGCCACGCATTTCCGAGTACAGAAATGATCGCGAAGACAAAACAAACAAAAAATCCCTTTTACGAGAAAAGAGATAGTCGACCATTTATCTTTTCTCGAAAGCCCTAGGCGTTCGAGCTGGAAGGGGCACCTTTCCTTGAAAGTCATTCAAGGCGGTTGCCGGATGGGTCGTCGAGCCAGCGCTCTACCATCACTCTGGATAAATTATTCAATTGTTTTTTAACTATACCACAGCCACTTAGAAAAAAGCAACTACGCTATTTTTTAAGCGAAACTTTTTTATTTCGCCAATGACGATGCTCGATATAAATAATCCGCCACCAAGCCAGTCCCACAAAAAAACCGCTAACCGCACCGAGGGCAATAAAAATCCAGAAAAGATAAGGCGAAAGCGGACTATAAACTAAACCAAATATATGGTTATATTCCACTGGCAAGTCAGCGCTAACTAACGCGCTAACGAAGTTCAATGAGATTATTTCGAAAACAATAAAGGCCAGCATTTTTCCAAGAAAGATCGTTAAAATAACATAAATTATTTTTTTCAGATTTAGCTTAGCTACCTTTTCATTTTTCTTCGCTAATTTAACCGTACTTTTTTTCTTTGTTTTTTTCTTAAGCATAGGTTTTTTAATTTTAATTACTTTTATATTTTAGCTGATTTTTTAAAAAAATCCAAGTGACTATTGGAATCAGCATCAGTTGAAGCACGGGCGTCAGCCCAACCTTTAGCCAGGGCAGTACGGGCATTAAAGAATTATAGGCCCACATTGAATTTACTAAAGCGTATTTTTCCACCGCTACCGCCAGCAGAAAACCGAAAAAAATTATGCTCAATAACTCAAGCTTTTTATTTTTGTTTTTTGAAATCCGCCCTGAAACAACTTCGGCTACGCTTAAAATAACCGCTACCATCACGACGTCCCCCAGGCTTGCCCAAAGATGCACACTAATTAATTGCCCAAGACCCTGATAATGCGGAGCATACAAAAAAGACTGGGCAACTTCCCAAACGAAATTTAAACCAAAAGTCAAAGTAGTTGCAAGAAAGAATTTTTTCATGAATGATTCTTAAAAAATAGCTGACTTTTTAATTTTAGCATAGAAAGAGTTTTATAATAAATCTTTGCATTTTTTCGGTCTAATCCCAAATCAAACAAATCACTGTTAGTTTAAAGGAGGCTCGACCTCCCTAATGGAGGTCGAGCCTCCAACGTCTTTCCACCACTAATTAAATTGATTCCGTAAAATGTAAAAATTGACAAAATTAAATCCCATACGCCTCCGTTTAGTGTATGGGATTTTTTAAATTGAAAAAACTCTTTAGACAGTTACTTTCTTTCAAGGCCTTTGGTGCCGATATCTTTACGATAGTATGAACCGCCACCTTCAAAGCTAATCACTTCAGCAAGCTCATACGCACGAAAAATGCTATCGCCAAGACTTGTACCTATGGCCATTACAGAAAGAACCCGCCCACCTGCCGTTAAAATTTTCCCGCCTTCAAATCTTGTTCCAGCATGGAAAAGGAAAGAAGCTGGAAAAGATTCAACCCAGCCTGGGACTTTAACAGCTTTCCCAGTTTCATACTCATCCGGATAGCCTGTGGCTGCAATCACGATAGCCATTACTGATGTCTTTTCCTTCATTTCCCAGGGCGCATCCGCAAGCGTACCACCCACACTGGCCCAAAGAGCCTCAACAAAGTCACTCTTAAGTAGCGGAAGTACCACCTGAGTCTCTGGATCACCCATGCGTGCATTATACTCAACCACACTTGGATCTCCATTTTCGTCGATCATCAGACCGATATACAGAAAACCAGTGTAAGGGCTGCCCTCATCTCTCATGCCCTTAAGCGTAGGTTGAATGATTCTTTCCTCAACCTTACGCATAACTTCAGGAGTAACAACTGGTGCGGGTGCATAAGCTCCCATCCCGCCAGTATTTTTACCGGTATCGCCATTGCCGATGCGCTTATGATCCTGAGCCGCTGCAAAGAGCTTGTAGGTCTCTCCCTCTTCGGCTACCAATGCAAAGATGCTCGCCTCCTGACCCAGCAAAAATTCCTCAATAACAACTTTGTCTCCGGCAGCCCCAAAAATACGGTCCTTAAAAAGATCTTTGATTGCCTTAAATGCCTGTTCCCTGTTGAGAGTAATAAAAACCCCTTTTCCGGCGCACAAACCGCTTGCCTTAATAACTGCTGGAAATTTAAAATTTGGTGCAGAAATATACTCCATTGCATCAACAGCACGGTAAAAAATCCCGAAAGAAGCCGTTGGAATACTATTACCGTCCATAAACATCTTAGCGTAACCCTTGTTGGTTTCGAGTTTGGCTGCCGCCTGCGTAGGTCCGACGATTTTTTTTCCCGCTTTGCGGAATAAATCCACAATCCCGAGTTCAAGTGGTTGCTCAGGACCAATAACGGTCAAGTCGACACTGCTTTCCAAGGCAAATTGAAGCAATGCGTTTATATCAGTTGCCGCAATGGCAACGTTGCTGACCTTGCCATCCATCATGGCAGTTCCGCCATTGCCTGGTGCGACAAAAACTTTTTTCACCCGCGGGCTCAGCTCCGCATAATATGCCATAGCATGTTCACGGGCACCGTTTCCAATAATCAAAACATTCAAAGATTTAGGTGTCATAACTCTCCCCACAAATTAGTTGTTGATAAAAAATATTAGAGAAAAATTTTTCTTTTTTCTGCTTGTTGTTAAAATGCAATCGCCAAAAAAGGCGGTTCTTTATGATACCAAACGCTTCTATTTATGCAAGCGCCTTTAAAAAATAGCTCACTAGCGGGCTATTTTCCTTTCATTTCATTTTTCACCGACTTGGGCTTTTTGACAGGATTCATCATCGCATTTTTGACTTTGCCTTCCATTCTCGGCGGACGCGTAAGTTGAAAATGCTGACGAGCCTCAACCTCTTTATCAATTTTTCTAAAAGTTTCTTTTTTCATATCTTTGAAAAAATTAAAATGTTATGCATTCAATTATATAATACAAAAAATAACTTAAAATATTTTAAACTGCATAATTCACTCCACCATAAAAAGGGAGCTCAACTCCCCTCATGGGAGTTGAGCTCCCAAAACTCATTTACTTCCCCGCTAACACCTCAAAAAGTTTTGGATCCGTAAGGCCATCAAGTTTAAACAAACTAATTCCTTTGATTTTGAATTTTTTAGCTAGGGTAATTTTATCGCTGACCGTTTGGGCGTCATCGACAGTTACCAGATACTGTCCACCAGTAGCTTGATAAGTAAAAGCTAGTTCTCCGCCAGTGGTTCGCGTTGGAATTGCACCGACCGAAGCAGCCAAAACCATGGCATCTGGATAACTAAGACTTCTAACTCGACTATAACGATAACCTTCGACAATTTTTTCCACCCGAAATTCCCAACCATAAGTTGAGACGCCTAGGATTAATTTTTCTGGCGCGATAAAGCGCAGCGCATACTCAATATTTTTTTCAACCCAGGCATTTTCAGCGTTAGGCGCACTGAGGGTCAAGCTCCTATCTTCGAAAACTTTAGCGCGCTGAATTTGAAAAACTTGATCATACGCCATCAGCGTTATGCTATCGCAAAAATTATTCAGGGCCGCAAAATCATTAGCCCAACTCATCGCTCGCACGCCAGTAAACCCAACCGGGGGCTCATCCTGGGTGCGCGCTTCAATGGTACAACTTAAAGTTTTCGCTGGCGCAGCTTTTAATTTTTCATGTAGCGTTTGCAAAAACAAAGAAAAATTGTCGCGATCTGCGATGTCTTTACCTTCATAGTCAAGGTCTACGCCCGTAAAATTATACTGGGTCAACATTTTTACAACCTTGTCAGCATGCTTTTCGCGGAGGCCAGCGTCGGCAAATATTTGATGCATCGCCACACTATCACCCCAAAGAATCGTCGGGATAATTTTAATTTTTTCCTTTTGAGCGTCAAGCAAAAGCTGTGGCCACGGAGCCAGGTCAAGCTTTAACGTATCCACAAGCTCCCCGCGCGCATCAACGCTAAAAGCAAAAAGGTTAAGCTGGGAAAATAAATTTAGCTTTCCTTGCAGGGAAGCAACCCCCGCACTCTTAGCCCAATACGGGATCCAGCCTGCCACCAAAAAAGCTGGCGCCGTTTTTTCAGCGACAATTTCAACTTTTTCTTTTTCAGCATTAACTACTTTATTTTCAACACTTTTATTTTCAACTTTTTGCCAAGGTTTTTCCCATTGCGCCAGCCAAAAAAACCCGCCCGCCATTAGCGCCAGACTTGCGCAGAAAAAAATAATTTTTAGCTTGTTTTTCCTCATGTTTTAATTTTAGCACCATTTTAAAGCTACTCAAAAAGAATGGCAGGGCTAATGATATGAAATCCAGGCGAGGACCGTTCTCAACTAAAACCCAGTTAATTCGGTATTGCACCAAAAAAACACTACTTGGTGTGCTTGGCGTGCCATGCGCGAAATCCAGTCGAGGACGGTTCTCGACTAACTTGGGTCATTTTCGAGGAATTCCGTTAGCATAGTATTTAAAGTAGTTTTGCCCTTGGTGGATTTGAAGTATTTTTCTCGACGCAGTGCGTCATATTTGTTGCGATAGGCTTCGTAAAAAATTAATTCAAATGGTCTTCGACATTTAGTTGCAGGACTTTCCCCCTTATTATGTTGCTCGAATCTTCTTTTTAGATCCTCAGTGAAGCCAATATAAAATTTCCCATCATTTTTACTGAGTAAGACATACACATAATAGAAAATATATGTTTTTTCCATAATTAAATTATACACACAAAGCAAAAACACACCAACAAGGTGTGTTTTTGAATACAAGACGGAGCTCACAATAAGGTGGCTCCGCCGTATACCGTCTGGTATACGGCTCCGCCATGTACCAGACGGTACATAACTATACATGACAGAACTCACAATAAGGTGGATCCGCCATGTACCAGACGGTACATGGCTCCGCTGGTGGATATGTTCAGAACTTTGAATGGTGTCAATATTATGCAAGAATTGGAATTATGCAGTTTTGGGATTATTAATAAATATGTAAAGACTTTATAAAATAAGAAATTAGTGTATACTAATGTTAATAATTATAAATAATCAAATATGCTACAAAAAAAGATAACTATTTGCGCAAGCATGGCCTTCTGGGATGATATAATTAATTGGAAGGAAAAACTGGAAAAGGATGATTATGATGTCATTCAATATCCTAAACAGTTCACGGGAGAGTTTTTACCTAATTATAAAATAGAGTTCACTCAGCACTATAAAAAAATGACGCAATCTGACATCGTGCTTATTTTAAATATGAAAAAAAATGGCGTTGACGGCTATATTGGCGCTGCAGTATTTGCGGAAATTGCTTTTGCAATTGGTCTCAATAGGATATCCCATTCTAACAAAGAAATAGGCGTTTACTGCCTCAACCCATTCCCAACTTCTTTGCCATATGCAGAAGAACTACAACACTGGGTGGACTTAGGATGGTTAAATTTTTGGAAATAAACCCCTTTGCATAAAATGAAGACCGTTCGTTTGAACGGTCTTTTTTGAATTGTTTATCCAAAAATCGGCTTATCCCCATTTTTCGAAGATAAATTTATCCAGTTGTTGATAAGATTCCTCTATAACCGCAAAATCATCCTTATCTCCCCACCAATGATTTGGATTATGGTAAATATGACAATTATTCCAATTATTTCCTGTGACAAGTAGGCGATTTTCTTTCGCTTGATCATAGACACGACTCCCCGGAAGAGGCACGAAGCGAAATAGCGATACTCTCTCTATCATATCAGATAGATTGTCCAGTATAGCTATTGTTTCTTGTGTTGTTTCCATATTCTCACCCGGATATCCGTGTATGATGAAAGCTTTCACCTTGATGCCGACGGAATGCGTCATTTTGATTGTGTTGTAAATTTGATTCACAGATATTCCCTTACCCATTGCTTTCAAAATTAACTCACTTCCCGACTCGACACCAAATTTTATTTCGATACAACCAGCATCATGCATAATCTCAAGAGAGTCATAATCCACGGTATCTACACGCGATAAAGTTGACCACTTAAGATTAAGACTGCTGATGGATTCACATATCTTGCGCACCTTTCTTTTATTAACAAGAAAGTTGTCACCAACAACAGCAAACCCCTCTATTCCATGACTGTCTTTTAAATGTTGCAACTCTTGGCGAATATGCCATTCTGAACGATATTGCATTTGCTTTTGCTGTGATGCGCAAAAATTGCATGAAAATGGACAACCTTGGCAAATCATAACGTGAGTCATTTTCAGATTCGTATTGGAAAGCCTGTTTGTCATTATGAAATCAGGATCTGGCAATAAATGCCTTGCGGGGATAACGGGCAGATGATCAAGATTCTTCTTTAAGGGTCGTTTTTCGGTGAAGATTGTATTGCCATCAACTAAACAACAAACGCCCTTGACATGAGAAAATTGTCGCGTTTCTTTCTCGCACAATAACTCAAGTATAGCATCCTCTCCATTGCCGATGCATACAGCATGCATTTTTAAGTCACGCAATGTTTGTTCAGGAAAAATAGTCACATGCACACCGCCAGCTATTATGAGAGCATCCTTTGCATATGCGCTATTGAAACGAACGCACTTGATAATATCATAAGTAACCGAAGATGGTATGCTAAACGCCACAACATCAAACTTTGTAAAGTCTAAAATTTCCTGATCAGATTCCACACTAAAAACCTTCACTTCCATTCCATTTTGAGCACTCACAACTGTCGCCAAATATAGCACGCCAAAGGGAGGAAACTCTTTTCTCTTTTTTCCGAACCGCGCGATATCATACACCTCTGGATATACGATGGCTATTTTCATTTTGACACCTCCAAATTGTTAAGTTACAAGAAATAATATCAGATTTTACTGACATTACAGCCTATAAGAAAAAGGATAATCTGTCAATCTCGAACAGATAAAAAAGGCTTTATTAAGCCTTAAAATGTATCTATGCTCCGCGACTAGGATTCGAACCTAGAACCTGAGGATTAACAGTCCTTCGCTCTACCATTGAGCTATCGCGGAATAAAAAATGCTTTTTCAAGCAATGAAGCTATTATAGCAAAAGGAGCCAGTTTGGCAAGGGTAGCTATCCTGGAATTAGTCGAGGACCGTCCTGGGCTAATTTTCAGTTACTATCCCAAGCGAAAGACAGCTTATGTTATAATGAAAATCTAAGCTTTCATTTTTTAAAAAATTATGCAAACAGAAAATCAACCTGATAAAAAAGGAGCGAGTTTTTTTGTAAAGTTGCTTGTGTTTCTTTTTTGTCTTGCGGGAGGCGTCATAATCGCCCGTTATAAGGGCGTAGGCAATGGGCTTATTTTAGGAACAGTCGCTTGGATATTTTTGTATCGCAATATCCTAAGATACCAACCAAAAACAAAAGAAGACCTTGCGTATGAACAAATGCTGCTAGAAGATACAGCTCTCTTTAAACCCTACACTAAAAAACTGCTAATTTTTTTCATTATAGTTGTCAGCGCCAATATTTTCCTTTTTGTTTTAACAAGAAATCTGGGGGCTCCGGTTTTTCTTGATATGTTTAGTATAATAGCGGTAATCTTCTTTTTTGTTAGTGTAAAAAAAGCTTCAAAAAACGATGCCCGAACGCAACTGGCTCGCGAGAAAGGGTTCTCTTTTGCAGTAAGCGGCGATAGTTCAAGCTTGCCTGAACAGCTTCAAGCGCTTGGCAAAAACTTAAAGCTAAGCAACGTTTTTTCTGGAACGCTAACAAGTTATCCGGTTAGAATCTTTGATTTTGACTATGAATGGATGCGAGAGGCTTCCTATAGCGCGACAATGCTTGAAGTTACCTGTCTTAAGCAATGTCCCAAGATGCTTATTATAAGTAGCAACGATGCCTTCGGAGAGACGTTTAAGGTACCCACTCTTTTCCCAGGTCTTTCGGTCCAGCTAGAAGGAGATTTTTCAAAATCATTTTCTCTTTTTGTTGAAGCTGGCGCTGAAGATGAAATTCGACAATTTTTACCCCCGGATATTATGGCCATACTAATGGATACAATGCCAGAATTTAGTTTCATGTTTCTTGATAATAAAATTTATTTCGTCCTTTCTAATAATTCCGAACGCAGTTTTTCGAAAGCCTACTTCCTAGCGCAGCTAGCTAAAGCCGAGCTCATTCTCGCTAAATGGGAGTTAACCCTTTCAAGAATGGAGTTTTAATCGCTGTTATTCTTTCCAGTTGTTTTCATTAGCTACGCTATTCTTTTCTTTTATAAGATTCCCGTCGATCAAGCCCTCGCAGGGTTGATCCTAGGGATTTCTTTCCTGATGAACTTCCTCGGAGTAATTTTAGTACTTTTAAGAAAAGTCTGCGGAAATTTATTAATGAGGATAGCAACCTTTGCTCACTATTTTACAAGCGAAAACTGCCAGCATTGAAAAATCTTTTCAGCAAGGGCGGTGGCTATTTTAGCACCGCCGTTACCTTTACAAAATAACTGCGTCCTTAAATGCCTACTCCAAGAGTATGCATTTTTTTATTTTCAAAAATAATTAAAATTAAAAAAGTAGAAACCCAGCTGCGGACATTCCTCAGCCGGGCTTCATTTACGCAACAAATTCTGAAGTTTGTTTTTTCCACAAGGAACTATAACGACCATTTAAGCTTAACAATTCTTCATGACTTCCAGATTCAATAATTTTTCCTTCATGCATGACAATAATGCGATCGAGCCCCGCGACTGTGCTTAGGCGATGCGCCACTACGATGGCGGTCTGTTTGCCGATAATTTCAGGTAGGGCCTTTTGGATAATTTGTTCGCTTTCACTATCTAAGGCACTAGTAGCCTCATCAAAAATCATAATTGGCGCCTTTTTAAGAACGGCTCTAGCGATTACCACGCGTTGCTTTTGTCCACCACTTAATTTAATACCTCTTTCACCCACAATAGTATCGTATCCGTTTGGCAATTTTTCAATAAATTCATGCGCATGTGCCGCCTTAGCAGCTGAGATAATCTCAGCGTCACTCACGCTATTATCATAATAAGCAATATTCTCCTTAACACTTCGATGAAAAAGGAGTGGCTCCTGCGGAACATAGGCAATTTTTTTACGCAGGTCATTCTGTCGCACATCGCGAATATCAATTCCATCAATTTTAATTGAACCACTATCGACCTCATCAAATCGAAGCAAGAGACTTGCTAAGGTGCTCTTGCCTGCTCCGCTTAACCCGACAATCCCAATTCGTTCACCACCTTTTATTTTTACAGTAAGATTTTTGAAAACTAATATTCTTTTATCTTTACCAGAATTTGTCGAATAACTAAAATTAACTTTCTCAATGTCTATTGCCCCATTTTTAATTAAAAACTTCTTAGGCTTTATTGGATCGCATATTTCTTCATAATTATTGCTCAAATACTTTAGAGTTGGATAGACCTTAGTAACTAAATCGTCATGGTTTATCACTAATGAGGGTAAAATGTCAACACTTCTAATTATTTGAAACATATATGTAAGTGTCAGCACAATCAAACCTAGTGACTGCGGATCCGCACCAGAAGATTTGGATATAATGAGATAAACAGCAGCTGTAATGCCACAGGCTGTAATAATATTTCTTGGTAAATCCAACAAGGTAACAGTTTTACGTCGTAGCCCAAAGGAAGCTGTTTCTTGTTTTATTAGTTTTAAAATTCGTTCTTGAGCCTTATCTTCCACGCCACCTGACTTAAAGGCAACCATATTCGTTATCACATCAGAAACTTCACCCGTAACCTTGCGAAATATTTCATGCGAAAGTTGACGATATTTATTGGCCTTAGAAGAAGACCACACTACATAAATAAATTGGATTAAAACAACTGTCATAGCGATTAAGCCAATTTGCGGAGATGCGAAAAACAACACAAATGGTGGAATAATAAGCGAAATAAAAGCCCCCAATGCCTCACCTCTTAACAAACGGAGTAAAAGCAATGAACCATCCAAATGTTGCCTATAAATACTTGTTAAGTAACCAGTTTGGTTATCACGATAAAATGAAATATCCTTGCCTACTAATTTTTGATAAAAGCTCAGCATCAACCTGCCATACTGAGTATTCTCTGCGCGAGTAGAGAGTAACTCACCCAATGTACCCACCAAAGAAGCTGCCACATAGGCAATAAAAAAATAAAATGAATACTTCTTAGCAGCATCGAAATTTCCTGAAGCAATATTAGCCGTAACTTGTGCTATCGCGATGACAATATAAACTCGCATAACAACTACTCGAAACATTTCAGCAAGAAAACCTATCCATTGTCCAAAATTGCGTCCATAAGTATGAAATATAAATTTGTAAACTTCTTTATTCATTTGATATAAATTATTCATTAATTATTATATTTATATCATTTTTAGGCCTATTAAACAACTCACTTAATCCGCAACTACTTTTTATAGTTAGTCAGAAACCCAGTCAAGGACGCTCATCAACTTAGGTTCTGATGCCAAGCACCTATACAATTCGATGCTTTGCCACCTATCTGCTTGAAACTTTTACGGTCTTGACAAGAAAAATATTTTTTATAAAATATGAATTAGCCTTTCTATTTTGTAAATATCAGTAGCTACGGCTAGGTAAATTTTGAAAAAAAATTATTCCCAACGAGTATTACTAATATAGAAAAATAGGCTATACTGACTAATATGCGTAATCTACGTAATTTTATAAATTAATTTAAAAAAACAAAACTATGCAACTAAAATCTAACTATCGCCTCTCTTTAAAAACCCTCGCTAGTCTTATCCTCTTTGCTGCCCTTTTGGGCGGAGGCCTTATTTATTTTGGTGTAAAATCAGTGACCACTGGTGTGGAAAAATATCAGCAATGGAAAACAGAAAAACATGCCAATCCCCTTGCAGCCGTAACCGACTTTTTCAAAAAAGAAGTCCCGCAAAATGTCCAACCCATTAAAGTTGTTGATGAACAATCGCAAGTAATCGAAGTCGTCAAAAAAACTTCCCCAGCCGTCGTCAGTATTGTCGCTTCCGCACAAGTTCCAACTTTCGAAACCTATTTCGACACACCTTCTGGAGTCCCAGAAGGATTTGGTCAATTTTTCAGTATGCCCCAACAACGTCAAAATGGCACCCAGGAACAAAAAATTGGGGCTGGCACAGGTTTTTTAGTTTCGCCAGACGGCTTTATTGTCACAAATAAGCATGTCGTCAATGAAAAAGAAGCCGATTACACTGTTTATCTAAACAATGAAAGCGAGCGAGGCGAAAAAATAAAAGCCCGCGTAGTCGCGCTAGATCCAAATAACGACTTAGCCATTTTAAAAATTGAAAAAAATAATTTACCTTTTTTGACTTTTTCCGATTCCAGCAAGCTGCAAGTTGGTCAAACGGTTATTACGATTGGCTACGCCTTAGGCGAATTCGATAATACAGTCAGCAAGGGCGTTATCTCAGGGCTTGCACGCTCAATCACCGCTGGCGGCGGCTTTGCCCGCCCAGCTGAAAGTTTAAAAAATTTAATTCAAAGTGACGCTGCCATTAACCCTGGAAATTCCGGCGGACCGATGTTGGATATTGAGGGTAATGTTATCGGAGTTAATGTCGCCATGGCCAGCGCTGAAAATATTAGCTTCGCGCTATTAGGTAACGAAGCCAAGGATGTTTTTGAGCAAGTTCGAGATACGGGCAGCATTAAAGAAAAAGCCAGTGCTTTCCTAGGTGTGCGTTATCTGCCGATCAATGACGCTATTAAAAGCAGTAATAATCTACCTTATAATTATGGCGCCCTCATTAGTCGTGGCCAAAATGCGACTGCGCTTGCCGTCACGCCTGGCTCACCCGCGGACAAAGCCGGCCTTGTTGAAAACGATATTATCCTTGAACTTAACGGTCAAAAAATAACGGAGCGAACTTCGCTAATTGAGCTTATCGCCAAATATAATCCTGGCGATGAAGTCACCTTAAAAATTTACCACAAAGGTCAGGAAGCAGCCTTAAAAATAGCACTCGGGAAAAAGTAACCTTTAAATTTTGAGCATACGCCAGCCGAGAACCTAGACAAACGCTAAAAAACGTGCTAGAATAGAAAAGTCGTAAAAGAGACGGGTGAAAGCCCGCCTCTTTTTTTGTTAATTAAGTTTTAAAATAATCTTTCTCAAGCGGCGCTTTGGCGCAATTTGAAAAGAAAAAAACAAAAAATGAAATTAAAAAACAAAGTGGCCATCGTCACTGGAGCTGGGGTCGGAATTGGCAGAGGTATTGCTTTGGAAATGGCTAACGAAGGTTATGATATTGTGGTGACCGACATTAACCAAGAAAATGCTGAGAAAGTTGCAGCTGAAGTTGCGCAGCTTGGAGTTAAATCCCTAGCAGTCAAATGCGATGTTTCAAATTCAAATGAAGTAAATGAACTTTTTAGTCAAACCGTATCCCAGTTTGGCAAGGTTGATATTTTAGTTAATAACGCTGGAATTTATCCTTTTGTACCTTTCGAAAATATGCAAGAAGCTGATTGGGACAAAGTGATGAATGTAAACCTGAAAAGCATTTTTTTGACCTCGAAAGAAGCTTTAAAAACGATGCCTGAAGGCGGAAGAATTATCAACATCTCTTCAATTGCTTCTCTTCAAGGCTTTGCCGGCTTGGTTCACTACTGCGCCACCAAAGGGGGAGTAAACGGCATGATCAGGGCTTTAGCTTTAGAAACTGCTGGAAAAAATATCACAGTTAACGCCGTTGCTCCAGGTGCAATCCAAACCCCAGGCGCCCAAATGCCAGACGACCAAATCAAAGGCATGCTAACTGGAATTCCAATTCAAAGAATGGGACAACCTGAAGATATCGCCAACGCTGTGGTTTTCCTAGCTTCAGAAAAATCAAGTTACATCACTGGCCAAGTTATTGTCGTCGATGGCGGTTGGACAATTAAATAGTTTCTCAAAAAATTTAATATGAGCTAAAAAAATAACCTTCGTTCCGAAGGTTATTTTTATTGCCTCTTGCATTTTGCCTCTTGTATTTTGCCTCTTGTATTTTGTATATTGTATATTGTATATTGTATGTCGTATGTTGTATATTGATTGCTGCCTACCCTCCTTAGACATTAGGATTTAGACATTTTTCCTTTCTGTCTCATGTTACATGCTCCATGTTATGTGTTCCATGTTTGATGTTTAGTAGTCTTTCAACTTCTCAATACTCTTGTGCTGACGAATTTTATCCAGCGCCTTGGCTTCGATTTGACGGATACGCTCGCGGGTTACGCCAAATTCTTTGCCGACTTCTTCCAGGGTATGCGTCACGCCATCTTCTAGGCCAAAACGAATTTTTAAAATCTTTTGCTCGCGCGGAGTTAGTTCACGAAGCACTTCATTAAAATGATTTTTTAGTAGTTTTCGCGAGGCAACTTGATTAGGCATCACCGTTTCTGTGTCTTCAATAAAATCGCCCAACACGCTATCGTCATCGCTATCCCCCACGGAAGTTTCCAGGGAAACTGTTTCCTGAGAAATTTTTTGGATGTGTCTAATTTTATCAACTTCAATATTCATTTCGGCGGCAATTTCCTCCGGCAAAGGTTCGCGCCCGAGTTCCTGAACTAAACGACGCGTAATTTGAGTGTATTTATTAATCGTTTCCACCATATGCACTGGAATGCGAATTGTACGTGATTGGTCAGCCAGGGCCCGTGTAATCGCTTGACGAATCCACCAGGTAGCATAAGTCGAGAACTTATAGCCCTTACGATAATCAAATTTTTCTACGGCGCGGAAAAGCCCAATATTACCTTCTTGAATTAAATCAAGTAGAGAAAGGTTATGGGAGCGACCCACATATTTTTTCGCAATACTGACCACAAGGCGCAAATTAGCTTCAGTCAATTTCTGCTTAGCCGCTAAGTCCCCTTTTTCATTGGCTTTGGCCAGTTTCACCTCATCTTCAAATTTAAGCAACGGCACTCTTCCAATTTCACGCAAATACATTTGCACTAAATCCGAAGAACTATCCTCCAGCGATTCGCTCAGGTTAATATCAGCATTTTTATCTTTTTTACTTTTCTCAAAAGCTTGCGATTCTTTATCGCTATCAATCTTTAACATATCATCCGAAATTACTACCTTAATTCCGGAGGTCTCTAATTTTTCATATAAATTTTCCAGCTCTTCAATATCTTCTTCGGCATCTGGCATTAGGTGAATAATCTCATCTTCCGTTACAAAACCGCGAACTTTTCCGCGCGAAATTAGTTCCGCTAAAATATCCACCTTGCCAGGCTCTCGATCTTCCATCCGTACGGGAGTTTCCTTTTTTATTTTTGGCAAAACTTTCTTTGGAAGATCTTTCTTGACTGGCTTTTTTACCACTGGCTTAGGTTGCGGAGCAGCTTTTTTGGGAACAATTTTCTTTGAATTTTTTTTAATCATTTTCATTTTTATTTTTTTTGACTGAGCTGCTTTATTAATTTTAGAACTCTTAACTTGCTTCTTCTTTTTCAGGGTAACAACTTTTTTTACCAGCTTAGCTTTCTTTTTCTGGGAAAGTAAAACAACCTTCTTTGCCATAGGCTTTTTAGCTACGACTTTCTTAGGCTTTTGCTTTAAAGCCTTTGGTTTGCTGACAGCTTTTGGCTTGACTGTTTTTTTTCTTAAAAGCTTTTTTTTCATTTTCATAATTCTTTGTAAAGATGATGAAACTAGCAATTTATCAAAAACAGCAAAAACCGGCATCATTGCCAGTGTTTGTCTTAATTATTTTCTTGGGAAAGCTTTGCAAACTCGCCCATTAACTTACCAAGCGCCTCCTTATCACCTCTTTCCTCGGCACTTTTAATTTCTTTCATGATACTATGGAGTTTGTTTTTATGCAATTCTTTTAGGTATTGCTCGATGTGCACGTTTACTAGCTGACGAAGTTCCTCGCCGGCATATTCCACCACCCCATCCTGCGAAAAACGGTATTTAGCCACGAAATAAAGCTCGGAAAGTCGTTTCTTTTGATCTTCCGCAACTGCCTGGAGTAAGTTTTCATAGGAAAAATCAACTTGCGGGCCTTTTTCAAATAAAAATTTCAAGAGCTTATCCGCCTGCACCCAAGCGCTAGTTCCAACTTTTTCAAAAGTTTCCTTCCAAATCTCCTTCTCACTCAGGATAAGCCCCGCCAGGAGATCGCGCACTATTTCAGCCCGATTTTGGAATTTAAGGCTTTCCTTTTCGGGTTCCTTTCTGCCAGCGGTCGAAATGAAACTACTTGGGGTCAATGACTTTAGTACGTCGCTGATGACTTTTTCTTCCACGTCCAGTTGATGCGCTAGTTTCTTAATCCAATAATTTTTCTCGATTTGATTAGGCATATTGGCCACATGCGAAAGGACGCTATTGGCGATACTTCTTTTGCCTTCGGCGGTTCTTTGATCAAATTCTTTTAAAGCCTCCGCAAAAAAAGCTTCCACCGCGCCTATTGAACCAGCTACGGCTGAAAGTAAAAGTTGCGGATCTTTAAGCGCCACTTCGGCCGCGTCCTTACCTTGCGAAAGCGTCACGATTTTTACTTTGACATCTTGGCCGAAGCATAAATCCGCACTTTTCTTGGCCGCTTGGCGACCAGCACTGTCCATATCAAAAAGCATTTTAACATTATCACTATATCTTTTTAAAATCGTGACGTGTTCGCCGGTCAGCGCTGTTCCTGAAACAGCCACCGTATTAGTCAGCCCCGCTTGATGACAAGCAATCACGTCCATTTGACCTTCGACCAGTAGGGTAAAATTTTTCTGTTTAATCGCCTGCTTAGCGTAAAAAAGACCATACAGCGCCTTACTCTTATGATAAACGAGCGTTTCCGGGGTATTAATATACTTGGCTTGCGATTCATCTTGCCCTGGCGCTACGCGGGCTGTATAGCCAACTACCACTCCCATCGCGTCTTGAATTGGAAACATAATTCGATCGCGAAAGCGATCATAGAAACTAGCTTCTAGCTTATAGCTGTTAGCTTTTAGAGGATCTGGATTCTTTTGCACTAGTAGTCCGGTTTTAGAAATTTCTTCGAGTGAAAAACCTCTTTCCAATAAGAATTTTAAAATATTATCCCAGCCGGCTGGAGCAAAGCCCACGCGAAAGTTGCGAATACTATCATCACTAATGCCACGTTCATTTAAATAGCCCAGGATTTTCTCCCTGCCCATGCCTTTCCAAAGTTGGGTTTCAAAAAATTTCGTTGCCAGTTCCAGTGCTTCCAAGACTCTTTTTTTGTGATCTTTTTCCTGGGGAGCTCCCTTATATTCTTCCAATTGCACCCCCGCTTTTTCTGCCAACATTTTCAAGGTTTCTCGAAAATCCAGACTTTCAATTTCCTGCACAAACGTGAAAACGTCTCCCCCCTTGCTACAACCAAAACAATGAAAAATTTGTTTTTCCTCATTAACCATAAAAGAAGGACTTTTTTCACTATGAAAAGGACACAAACCTTTCCAGTTTGCCCCGCCTTTAGTCAATCTCACATATTCGCCGACCACATCGACAATATTGAGCCGCGCTTTGATTTCTTCAACATTGTTATTCATCCGGTAGTAGAAATTCGAATGGGCTTTGCCCAAAACAAGCTTCTATTGCATAAAATAGTCTTTAAAATTATTTTTTGTTTAATCTAGTAGCCAGCCAAGAATATTTTTCGAATTCTCACTACCGGATTCATATTCTAAGACTAAAGAACTTTGACCAAAAAGGCAAGAACCTAAAAAATACGGAGAGTATTTTTTATGCAAAATACAAACATTAAGAAACAAGCACCAAACAAAATTCAATAATCAAAAATCAAATATTCAAACAGTTTGTATCTTTGCATATTGGAATTTGGAATTTGAAATTTGTTTGCCTGTCTGCCGACCTGCCTGCCGGCCTGTCTGCCGACCTGTCTGCCGATAGGCAGGTAGGCAGGGTTATTGTATCTTGTATCTTGTATCTTGTATCTTGTATCTTGGTTATTGCCCTTAGCCTCTATTGAGCCACGTAATTGTCAGTTGCAAAACAGTTGCAAAACAAACCCAGAGCAGATATGGAATTTGGATATAAGTTATCCAAGAAGCATAAGGATAAATTGCCAGCATAGCCCAAATTAAAGTTCCAAGAATAAGTAAAATATCAACAGCTGCCAAATAATTATTTTTGAGTCCAAATTGAAGCGAGGTGAAAGCAAAGTTGAAAATCAGATTGAGCACGAAAGGCAACGCAATCATTAGTCCAATCTCTTTTTTCCAGGTCATCAAGAAAACCTTGCCAAAAGAAATAAAAATCAGAATGTATAAAAAAGTCCACACCGGCCCAAAAAGCCAAGCCGGTGGCGACCAAGTTGGTTTTATTAGTTGCGAGTACCAAGTATAGCCATTCATAAATTTATTCTTACAAAAATTATTTCTCAAAAAAGTCCTTATGTGGTTGAATGGACATCTTGCAACCATGCCGCGCGAAGGGAGCTCAACTCCCCCTATGGGAGTTGAGCTCCCAAATAGTAAGTTGTGTTAATTTATTTTTTCTTCTTCGGCAGTGGCAACTGACTGGCGGTTGTCAAAATCAATTCGCAAAGCCAGTGATGATCTTCCAGCAGGTCGCCAGAAATTTCCATCGAAGCCTTGGCGCCTTTGTAAGCATAGCCTTCTTGATAATGACCGCCCACAAATTGCTTGCCCGCCTCGGTGATTTTAACAAAAAGGGTGTCATTGCAAATCAGCCCCACCACTTTCCCCTCGAAGTAGAGCGCGTATTCTCCAAACATTTTGCGCGCACTCACCTCGCCAAGTGAGGCCAGCTGATCCAAAATATAATCGACGGTTGCTTGCTTTGTTGCCATAATTTTAAAACAAAAAGTATTGCAATAGATTCTAGAGTCTAAGCATGCGACTTTTTGCAATATCTTTTTAAAACCAAAACATTGCAATCATACCCATATGGTCTGATTTGCAATGTTGAAGAAAATTGAAAATCATATAGCAAAAATGCCTACTCCCCGATTTCTCGACAATACGCTTCGAGCCTTTTTCGGGTGTCTAAAATCGGTTTGAGGGAAACTTCTTCAACCAGGTTCTCTTCCTCACTGAAACCAAAGGGATTATCGAGATCCTTGATAAAATACAGCATATAAATCAAAATGAAACTCACAAAGGAAACAAAGAAAACACTCTCATAGAAAGGATCCATCTTAATAAAAACCAAACCAAAAACCAAAATTGAAGTAATGATTTCTACAATAGCATACCCTGTTCCCAAGAAAGAAGTTTCTCTGATCGTATGAATGCGATTGAGCATTTTGCGAATGACATTTTGTTCTTGCTTGAGACGCGCGATAAAATTCGCTTGAGTTTGACTTTCAAAAGCCAGGAAATCATCATTAAAGGCCAGCAATTTATTCATCAAGTCGGTGGTTTTTTCTTTTTTGTAAAACCAAGCCACCAATGCTTCGCTAAATTGCAACAATTTTTGCAGATATTTTTTGGCCTCCTGGCTTTTTTTGTTTTTGAAAATAATCAGACCTTCATCTGCCATAGTTTCCAAGCTAGCCGCCAAATCGCCCGGCAATTTTTCACTTTCCTTGTAGTCCACCAGCGTTCCAGAAATCAGAAAACCAATCAGGAAAATATTAGCTGAGATAATCGCTGTGAAAAGTGAGTTGAGCGACAAAAATTCCCAACCAAACCAATGGGCCAAGAATTTGCACGCCACAATTGCCAACACAAACGGCCCAGTTTTGAGCGCCAATTTCCAACGCGAGGCGACTTTAAATTTTTTGAATTTATTCAAAATGAATAATGCTTTTAAGCTTTTCATAATAAATTTACATCATTCTAAAAATTAAAAAGTTTTATTTATTTCCTCTCTAGAATCTCACAAAAATAATAGTCAAATCAATAGTCTAATCTTAACAAGCCTCATCAAAATAAGCAATCTTGCTTTTAAAAAATTTGCAACTCAAACTTTATAAAGTTTGTCAATATTTGTAAACCTTATAAAGTTACCCAAAATCCATCCCAAGCTTATTTCGGCCATCTAAAAGCAAAAACAGCCATACTGATGGCTGTTTTTAGATTCTGGAAATATTTTTCGAACGAAACTAAAACCTTTTTCCCTTTTTTCACTTCTTAATTTCGTGCCAGCTGAAAAGTGACACTCCACCTAAAATCATTTAAAAATTATTCAAGACGATTAATTGGAAAACGCTCTAAACATCCAACCAAACAAGCTAAATCCTTCTTGCGCTGTTCCTAAAGAATTTTCAATTTCCAAATTAGCCTGTTCTAATATTTGAATTTGCTGAGTCAAATTTTGCGCATCGCCTTGACTGGCAAGTTGATTCTTGACTTGGTTCAGCTTTTTAATCTGCTCGCGATTTTGTTCTAATATTTTTTTAGCATTGTTTATCTCACCATAATTTGGTCCAACAAAAAATTTAGCAAAACCACTTTGACTTTGAACTTTTTGCAAGCTTGTCTCTAATTTTTCTTGATTTTGGTTTTGAGTTTGAGCGATGGCTTTAACTTGTTGACCAATTCCGCTGTTTCTATTTGCCACCTGCAAAATTTCTTGCAAAGCATCAGCTACTTTGCTTTTCCCCTGCCCTGACACAGCTGAAACTGCCTTATTTCCAGTTTGACTTCCTAGTTGTTCGCTAGTTTGAGTTTGAATTTGAATTGTCTCACCCTGATTTTTCACTTGGTTTTGATTTTTGACTTGATTTTCTGTTCCTGTTCCGTCCTGCAACTTTTGTTGTGTTTGTTGTTGAGTTTGCGTTCCTGTTCCGTCTTGCAATCCTTGGCCAGTACCTTGACTTTCTTCTTTCAATTCAGGATTAGCAACCCCCGTGCCTGACTCATGTATTCCACTGCCACTTCCTTGTCCAACACCACCTTGACCAACCGCGTAAGCGTTGCCAGCCAAAACAAAGGTTGCCATCGTTACTCCTGCCACTAAAATTTTGTTTTTCATGTTTTTTGTGTTAGTTTATTATTATTTATAAATTTAATTGCACCGTTCAAAAGCTGGAAGATGTTTTTCTTGAGATGCGTCCATCAGGTTCGTGAAAACCAACGCTATATCTTCATAGTCAGTAATCATTGGCAATAGCTTATCCTTGTATAAATTTGCATTGGCAATCTCTGCATCAACACCCGACTGACATGTTTGCTTCAGTGTTTCCTCTGCGGAAACCTTTTCAGCCCAATTGTCTTTGGGAATTTCCATTCCATATTTATCAAAAAGTGCTTTCAAAGAAGAAATGTGCTGTTCTTCTGCTCGAATAATCATCGAAAATGGTTTTACTAATCCAAATTTTTCAATGGTTTTTTCATAAAGCGCATGGGCTTTGTATTCATCATTTATAGCCTCTATCAAAGCCTCTTTTGCTTGAGTTGACAAACTTCCAGCGGGATAATCAAAATTATTCACAGTCAAACATTCATCAGCCAAGCAATTAGACTTGCTCAAATTCGGTCTTGGGTTCGGGTTCTGGTTTCGTTGTTCTTGCCTAATTCCATTTTGTTTTTGAACCAAATCAGGTGAATTTTTTTGTGAAAATGATGGAATAGTAGATGAAATGGCATATCCGCCCAGAAGTCCAACGAGCAAGACAACCACGATAATTATGATAGTTTTATTTTTCATATTTTTTTAATAATAATTATTGAAACTAATTAAAACAGCTTACATCACGCTTATAACAAATATAACGAATTTAAATTTATTTGTTTTCAAAAAATATTTTTTATTCGCTAATTTGAAACCCAGCCAAGGACCGTCCTCGGTGAAACCTAGCTTGCTTACTTATTTTCTTTATTAGTTTAATTGGAGGAAAGAAGGGGGGGGGATTCGCCTTGTCATTCGACATGGCGCCGTATCGAATGATACGGCGAACCCCCGATACCATTTCTAGTATGCCACTTTTCAGTTTCAAAGCGGTGTTTTTTGATTGATGTTCGAATATTTTTTGAGCAAAACCCCCAATAAGGAAGCCAGCCCCGCCGTCGCTCGACAAGCTCGCCACACCACAGAAAAATACTCTTTGCTCTTTTCATTTTGCGCGCCCCCGATTTTTT
>CAILTR010000091.1 GCA_903837175.1 uncultured bacterium | reverse complement strand
TATTTGCAAAAAGAAGCGTTGTGACATTGAAGAATATGAAAAAGTGTTTCCAAAAAAAGTTCTAGATGTGGAAAGGAAAAAGGTTAAAGAATTAGACATGATCATTAAATTGATGGAGGGGTAGTAATTTTAAAAAATATGGAAACACAAAATGTAAAATTAGTGGTTTTTGTTCCAATTTCACATGCTGACATTGTGAGGCAGACGCTTGGCGAAGCTGGCGCAGGAAAAATGGGCAATTATGATTTTTGCTCGTTTTCTTCTCGTGGAACTGGTCGTTTTCGTGGCAATGAAAATTCAAATCCAGCAATCGGAAAAGCGGGCCAATTTGAAGAGGTTGGAGAGGAAAGAATTGAAGTTATTGTGCCAAGAGAAATCCTTAAAGATGTCATTGAAAAAATGAAAGCCGTTCATCCATATGAGGAGGTTGCTTTTGATGTTTATCCTTTAGAGACTTTATAACTATGGACCAAAAGAATAAAAAAGCAATTAAAATTTATGATATTATTGCTGAGGATTACGCAAGGAGATTTGATTGTATTGAGTCAGCTGACGATATGATATTTCCGGATACATTTTTATTGCATTTATCTGTGGGTTCAATCATTATTGATCTTGGCTGCGGCACTGGTTTTACTTCAAAATATTTTCAGAAAAATGGGATGAATCCAGCGGGTGTGGATTTGTCAAAAAGTATGATTAATATTGCAGATAGAAACTATGGGGATATTAAATTTTCAGTTGGCGACATGAGAACATTTTCTCCAGAAAAAACGGTTGATGCTGTTTGGGCAGGATATTCAATGTTTAATTTTGAACAAGAATTTTTTGAAAATACTTTGGAAAAAATAAAAACTTACTTGAAGCGTGATGGCATCTTTGGCATAGTCATGCAAGAAGGTGCGGGAGAAATTGAACATGTAAATCCATTCATGCCTGAAGAGAAAATTTATATTCATTTGTATGATGAAGAGGAACTCAAAGAAATATTACTCAAGCACGGTTTTGAAGTAATTGAACAAAAAAGAAAAATAGCAGAAAATTTTGAGTTTCCATACAATAAAATTTTATTAATTTCAAAATTAAAATAAAAAGTAAATTTTTATTGAGGACAGTCTTCTGTTGTATTTTCCTTGTCGGTCAAAACTTTTCAGAATCAGCCCGGAACATAAAAAATGGCTTAAGAAGGGACTAAGACTATAGAAAAAATGCCCAGGAAAATGCTCAACTAAAGCATTTTTTCGTTTTGGGGTTGACAAAATACAAAAATTAGACTATAATTAAAAATTAGTTTCTTGAAAATTTCCTATAATTTTTTAGGCTGAATTAGTCTTCACCTTAATATAATCTTTTTTATCTTCAGAATTAAAATAATTTAAAATGAAAAAGGAGTGTTTTTATGGGCAATACTGGGTCGCTTCCCTCGGAGAAAAAAACTGGTTTCATTGTGGGTGGTACTTATTTTTTCGATCCCCCCGTGGAGGCAAAATGTGTTTCAGTAAACGCCAGAAAAGGTGATAGTTGGAAGCAGGGAACTTTCAGTGCTGGCTGGTGTATTAAAGTTGTCGAAGGCGTTGGTACTTTCACGGGATTTCCCGTCGGGAGTAAAACCAATCATTTTTTCGAATTGAGGCATGGTGGTGGTGTTGCTATCGAAGACTGCGATGGCTGTCAGCTACCATTTTTCAGGCGGCCGAAAGAATAGTGGCAAATTATTGCCAGAGACTCACCAATTCGAGAAATCGGAGTGGTGAGTTTTTTTATTTCCTCAAAACTCCAACCCTTCGCCACTTTGTTCTTAGCAGCCCAATTTTCTAAAAAAATATCCTAGCCTATCAAATTTTTATAACCGTGCTAAACTAAAAGAAATAGAAATTCATAAGCTAACTTTTCTCAAAAGCATGCCAAAAAATACTAAAATTGAAATAAACGCGGGATTTCGGCGGGCGCTGGAATTGATTGAGCAGGAAAAGAAAAATGTTTTTATTACGGGCCGAGCGGGGACGGGGAAGTCGACTTTACTCCAATATTTCAGAACTAAAACTAAGCGCAAAATTGTGGTCTTGGCGCCGACGGGCGTGGCGGCGATTAATGTCGGCGGTCAAACGATCCATTCCTTTTTTAAGTTTAAACCCAATATTACGGCCGAAAAAGTTAAAGCGAAATATCAAAAAGATGATCAGAAAAATATTTATCGAAAAATAGAGGCGATTGTGATTGATGAAATTTCAATGGTGCGGGCTGACCTGCTGGACTGCGTCGATAAATTTATGCGCCTGAATGGTCCCAATAAAGAAAAACCTTTCGGCGGGGTGCAACTAATTTTTATTGGTGACCTTTACCAGCTACCCCCGGTAGTTACTAGTAGCGAAAAACACATTTTCTCTTCGCACTACGCTTCACCATATTTCTTTTCCGCCAGAGTTTTTGACCGACCAGATTTTGAGTTGGAGTTTTTGGAGTTGGAAAAAATTTATCGTCAGAAAGATGAGAAATTTATTAACCTGCTAAATTTAATTCGCAATCGAACGGTAGTTGAGAGCGATTTAAAATTACTAAATCAACGCCTAGCGCCTGAATTTGAGCCAGCCAAAGATGATTACTATATTTATTTAACGACGACTAACGACGCGGCGGACGTTATTAACCGAGAAAAATTAGCTAGACTGCTGGGGGAGTCGCAGGAGTTCGAAGCTGAAATCGTCGGCAATTTTTCGCGGGAATATTTTCCGACGGCGCAGACCCTAGAATTAAAAGCGGGCGCGCAGGTGATGATGCTGAGTAATGATTCGCTGGGGCGCTGGGTTAATGGGAGTATCGCTAAGATTTTGACTTTTGAAGAAAATGAATTTGGAACGCTGGACGTAATGATCCAACTGGAAAATGGCGAGATCGAGCAGGTTACTCCGCACACTTGGGACGTCTATAATTTTTTTCTCGAAAACGGGAAACTCTTTTCTCGCTCGATTGGCTCTTTTACCCAATACCCTTTGCGCCTAGCTTTTGCAATCACTATTCATAAAAGCCAAGGTAAAACTTTCGATAAAGCGGTCATCGATATTGGACGGGGAACTTTCGCCCACGGCCAGATGTACGTCGCGCTTTCGCGTTGTCGGACACTGGAGGGGATTGTCCTGAAAAAGGAAATTAAAAAAAGTCACATTATCATGGATTGGAACGTCGTTAAGTTCGTTACTAGTTTTCAATATCGCCAAGCGGAAAAACTTTTACCCCTGGCGGATAAAATCGCTTTAATCGAAAAAGCAATCCAAGAAAAACAAACTTTAAAAATAACTTACTTAAAAGGGAAAGACGAAAAATCCCAGCGCCTGATTCGGCCAAAGAAAATCGCCGAAATGGAATTTTCCGGCTACCTCTATCTCGGGCTAACGGCCTTTTGCCTAGCTAGAAAAGAAGATCGAACTTTTAACGTCGAGCGAATTTTAGCGTGCGAGATTGAATTGGACTAATTTACTGGTTACGTAAAATTGCAATAGATGGGCAGTAGAGGCTCGACCTCCATTATGGAGGTCGAGCCTCTACTAAGCCAGCATTATTTTAATTGATCCGATGTTGGAGTGTTCTAGGAGGTTTGAGTTTGCTTTTTGGAAAAATTTAGGTAATACTGGAATATAAAATATTTTTTAGCTACTTTATGGCGCGAGAAACTTTTGATAAAAAACAAAGCAAGGCTCAGCTTAAACAATTGGTGGGGACGGCCGTGTATGGACGAGGTTTTTCCTATTATAAAAACAATTTAGTTGGGCGAATTCGGGCAAAATTTTCGCAGGGAGGAAAAATCAAACTCTCGGCTTTTGTGATGGGCTCCGATGAATATGAAACAAGTTTGATTTTTAATTTTCAAAAAAGCAAACTTGAAAGATTTGCTTGCAGTTGCCCTTATGATTGGGGTACCTGCAAACATAGCGTGGCGCTGGGTCTAAAATTTTTGGATCTTTTTGCGCAATTTGAGCAGGAGGAAAGTTTCGATGAAAATGAAGTTGAGAATTTCGGAAATAATTTAATGCAGTGGCTAAAAGTTTCCATGCAGAATAAAACGCAAAGCTGGGAAGACGCAGAATATTACGCCGAGGAAGATGAGGAAATAGCTGAGGAATACCAGCCAGAAAGAAAA
Source organism: uncultured bacterium (assembly GCA_903837175.1). GTDB lineage: Bacteria > Patescibacteriota > Minisyncoccia > Moranbacterales > GWC2-37-73 > CAIPMZ01. Next base: position 14,179 of record CAILTR010000091.1, on the reverse strand, counting down.
CCTAGAATTAGAGACGCTGAAATTGTAGCGTCAGCAGAAAGTCAGGCGAAAGCTGAAATTTTGGATTTAAAAACTCGGCTAAAATCTATTGGGATTGATGCGGAAAATATCCCAGACTTTGTGCTGAAAGAGCTGGAGAAAAAAGTTTCTTCTGGTAATTTGCAACTTGGTGTGTCGAGGCAATTACCTGAAAAACCGAAGGTGGTGGAAAATCTAGGAGAAAGATTTTTACAAAAATATTGTTTGGTTTTGAAAGCTGGCTATTATCCTACGCTGGAGCTACATGAAAAAAATAAACCCAACGAAAGTTATTGGGCCGTTAAAGCTGACAATATTTTACATCGCGAAAAAAATCAACTCACCCGTGAGCAAGAAGAATTTCTGTTGGCTCTGAAGGCCGTTACCTCTTGGTATGACCTTGATGAAGTTGTTGATTGGGGAAAATTATTAACGCTAGCGAAAGAAGCTGAGCTTAGCTTTTTTCTAGATAGAAAAATTCCTAAAAATCGGCTAAGTTTCAAAGAAAGTAATCAAAGAATTAAAGCAAGTTTATTTTTTAAAAAACGCGCTTGTTGGCAAGGTACCGAAGAAATCGAGCAGTTAGACGTTATCTTTCGTTTAGATAGTAAAATTTTTTCAAGTAGAAAAGCGAAAATATTTTTACAAGGAAATACCCTGGTCCTGCTGATTGATTTTCAGTTAGAAATTGTTACAATGGCCGATTCCGTGGTGGCAATAGTGGCTCGGATTATAAAAAAAATTCAGTCTTCCCAAAATTATGGCAACGCTTATCCTAGCGAGGAAGATTATGAATTAACAGTAGAGGACACCAGTTTAAGAGATACTGAAATAATCAGCCTTAATGAAATTATTAAAAGTGCGGAGCAGACTTTCGAACTTGGAAATAAACTGCCAGCGAAATTTGAGCTTAAACAATTTAAAAAAGTTGGGCCAGCCATTTTAGTTGATTACGATAGCCTGGGCGCTCAGTTGCGAGTGCAGGCTATGATAGATTATGGTTTTGCGAAAGTTGATGTCGGGCAAGTTGTTTATAAATCGATGCGAGGTGGTCAGCTGAGTTTTCGAAAAAAATATTTTCCAGGGCGCGGAAACTATCATTTAGAAATTGTTGGCGATAAAATTAATTATGCCCCAATAGCTTCGAGAGTAGAAATTGCTTTGTTCAAAAAGTTTTATGAGGATGTAACTTTGGGATTTTCACGCACGGTGCATTGCTTGAAAAAAGGTACTAAGCAAATCGAAAAATTTCAAAGCGAAAATTGGGAAAATCTTAAAGCCCTTGGCTATCCGCTGGAATATGTGCGTGACAAATTCGATTTTGTAGCAGAAAATTTTAAAGTTGATTATGACGTAACTTTTGATAAAGCTAATGACTGGTTTGAGTTTGATGTGGCTTGTTATTGCGGGGAAAATAAGATTACGCTCGAAGATTTGCAAAAATATATTAAAGACAAGCAACAATTTTTAAAATTGGCTGACGGACGAATTTTAAAGATTACAAATCACGCCGAGCTAGAAAAATTTGTGCGGATGCTGGAAAGTTTTTATCAACGAGAAAGTCAAAAATTTGAAGGTAAGCTTTATCACGCCCCGGAATTAGAAGACATACTGACAAGCTCGCCATATTATAGCGGGAAACTTGCGCAGAGTTTTAAAAATTTTATGACCGAAGCGCAAAGCGGTAAGCCTGTAGAAAAAGTAACTATTCCCGCTAAAATTAAAAAACCTCTGCGAGACTATCAAAAGGAGGGGATTGATTGGTTTTATTTTTTGCGGAAATATCGTTTTGGCGGGATTTTAGCTGATGATATGGGACTGGGAAAAACTTTGCAAGCGTTGAGTCTGGTGGAAATGAATAAAGTAAAAAATAAGCCTTCGATCGTAATTTGTCCGAAAACCCTGCTTTTTAATTGGGAAGACGAAGCCTTAAAATTTTTTCCAACGATGAAAACTTTAGTTATTAGTGGCTCTCCTGCCGAAAGGCAAACTCAACTTAAGAAAATTCAAAAAGTTGATTTGGTCATTACCTCCTATCCTTCCGTTAAAAAAGATCAACTGGAATATGATAAGTTAAAATTCAATTATTGTTTCTTGGATGAAGCGCAATATATTAAAAATCATAAAACCCAAAATGCTAAAGCAGTTAGAAAGATTAACGCTGACTATCGCTTGGCACTCACTGGCACGCCTTTGGAAAATTCCGTCTCAGAAATTTGGTCGCTTTTTGAATATCTAATGCCGGGTTTTCTAGGTACTCAACATAGCTTTGCGGAAAAATTTGAAAGACCGATTATGAAAGAGGCTGATAGCTCAGCGCTAGAGGCCCTACGGAAGAAAACCGCTTGTTTTATTTTGCGTCGCACGAAAGAAAAAGTGCTCAAAGAACTGCCAGCAAAAATTCAACAAGTTTCACATTGCCAACTCGGAAGCGAACAAAATATTTTGTACCAAGAAATTTTAAAGAATGTGAAAAATGATTTAGCTGAGGTAGTTGCCGAAAAAGGTTTTGCCAAATCGCAAATCCACATTTTGGCAGGGCTAACTAAATTGCGCCAAGTTTGCAATCATCCCGTCCTGCTCTTAAAAGATAAAAACCACAAAAAATATGCTTCCGCTAAATTGGAATTATTTTTGGAATTAGTTGGCGAGATTGTTTCGGCTGGCAAAAAAGTTTTGGTTTTTAGTCAGTTCACGCAGATGCTAGATATTTTAGCCAAAGAACTGGAGGAGCAAAACATTAATTATCATTATTTGTCTGGTAAAACTAATAATCGCAAAGAGTTAGTGCAAGATTTTAATAGCAACGAAAAAATTCCCGTGTTTTTGATTAGCTTAAAAGCTGGGGGGACTGGGCTGAATTTAACTTCCGCGGATAATGTCATTATTTTTGACCCTTGGTGGAACCCGAGCGTCGAAAATCAAGCCATTGATCGTGCCCATCGCATCGGCCAAAAAAATTCCGTCAATGTCTATCGCCTAATTGTCAAAGGTACAATCGAGGAAAAAATCGTGGCGCTTCAAAACAAGAAGAAATCCCTGTTTGATAACATGATCGGCGAAAGTAATGACCTTTTCAAAAAACTTACTTGGTCGGATGTGAAAGAATTATTTCAATAGAGTTTTTTAACAGGGCCAGGCTTGCTTTAAATCAATATGCTAATTCCCGCATATGCGGGAATTAGCATATTTTTGGAGGGGGCTTAATAAATTCCTAATAAATCCTTAGTAAATCACCCCTCGTTAAGAAGAGAGTTTTAGCCTCGAATTGGGTCTTTTCAAAGAGCAAAAATGGGAGTAAGCTGGGGATGTAGGTTAATTATCTTTGTTATGTGGCAAATCTAAAATAATTTTATGTCAAATTTCATAACAAATAGTGATGCTAAAGATTTAAAGAAACGCCTTGTCACCCTTATTGAAAAAAGCGAGGACTTGAAATTTTTGGTGGGTTTCTTTTACTTTTCTGGCATCCGTGAACTGTACGAAGGTCTAAAAAGCAATCCAAGTGTTTCTTTGAGAATCTTGGTTGGCTTGAGTGTGGATAAGAATAACTATGGCTTGATTGAATATGCCGAAAAAGAGGCACTGTCAGATAAGGAGAAAGTTTATAAATTTTTTGATTCAATAAAAAAATCCCTGAACACCGAAAATTTTGACACTAAAGAATTTTATGAGCAAATAACTTATTTTATAAAATTAATAAATGAGAATAGGTTGATAATCAGAAAAACATTTGAGCCAAACCATTCAAAATTGTACATTTTTAAATTGGATGAGACGCAGGTTGGGAAAAGAAATTTATTTATTACAGGTAGTAGTAATTTGACCAAGGCTGGAATTTCTACGCAGAATGAATTTAACGTAGAAATCAGTGATTATGGGGTTGAGGAAGCTACTGCATATTTTGATAAGCTTTGGGAAGATGCCGTTAAAATTTCAGAATTCGAAGATTTAAAGAAAAAACTTTTAGAGGTAATCGAAAAAGAAACCCTGGTCAAGGAGGTTTCTCCATTTGAAGCTTTTTGTTTAGTGTTAAAAACATATTTGGACTCATATGAGCAAAAAGAGATTGGAGACTCGCTAATTAAAATTCTTAAAGAAAACAATTATACCCCCTATCAATATCAACTAGATGCTGTGAAACAAGCCCTGTCAGTTATTGAACAAAATAGCGGCGTGATAATTGCAGATGTCGTTGGACTTGGAAAAACTATCGTAGCGTGTTCAATCGCTAAGGAAATTGGAAAACGAGGAATAATAATTTGTCCACCAGGTCTACTGGGGGATAAGAAAAAAAGTTCTGGCTGGAAGAAATATCTCGAAGAATTTAAGCTATATGGTTGGGAAGCTTGGTCTTTGGGCGACCTTAAGAATGTTGATGAATTTGTGAAAAAAGCCAAAAATGTGGAAGTTGTTATTGTGGATGAAGCTCATCGGTTCAGGAATCAAGATACTAAAGATTATGAACTTTTGAAAAATATCTGCCGAGGGAAAAAAGTGATTCTATTGACTGCGACACCCTTCAATAATCGCCCGGGCGACATTTTGGCCTTGCTAAAATTATTCATTATTCCTAAGAAATCAAGCATAACCCTGGAGAATAATTTAGTGGATCAGTTTAAAATTTTCAGGGGCATGTTTGAGCGACTGGCCTATATTAGAAAATATCATAACTCACTTGATGGTGCTAAGAAAAACAAGGCCTTGGGTTACTATAAATCAATCTTCGAGACAGCGGTGATTGATTTGAAAAAAGTTTCAAAAAAAGTTAAATACCTTTCCAAGCAGATTAGAAATGTGATTGAACCGGTTACTATTCGCAGGAATAGGTTGGATCTTTTGAACAATCCAAATTATAAAAGTGAAATTAAGCAGTTATCAAAAATTGCTGATCCAAAGGAATGGTTTTTTGAACTTTCGGCTGAGCAGTTGGAATTTTATGAGGAGATTGTCGGCAGTTATTTTGGCGAAATTGAGGAAAATGGAAGATTCAAGGGTGCAATTTATCGTCCTTTTGAATATGAAAAAGAGTTTAAAGAGGAAAAAAATATGGATGATAATCGGCAATTTACTCAGCAAAGAAACTTGTTTGATTTTATGCGCCGAATGATTGTGAAGCGCTTTGAAAGTTCCTTTGGATCTTTTGAACAAAGCATTAGAAATTTTGAAAAAATTACCAAAGAGGTCAAGGATTTTATTGAGAAAACTCAAGAATATATTTTGGATCGCTCTTTGTTGGAAAAAATATATACTTTGGATGAGGATGAAATCGAAAAGTATCTAACTGAATATGAAGAAAAAATAAAAAAGGGCGAATATCCTAAGAATCATAAAAGGTACAAAGTGGCAAGCTTTAAATTTAGAGATAAATTCCTAGCTGACATTGAATCAGATTTGAAATTATTTCAGGAAATTTTAATAAAAATAAATGAACTAAGCTTGGCAGCCAATGATCCTAAGGCATTATGTTTGGTCGAGAATATCAAAAAAATGTTGGCGGAAAAGGCAAAAGCTGGTGAACCAAAAAGAAAAGTCGTTATTTTTTCCGAATATGTTGATACGATTTTACATTTGGAAAAATATCTCAGAGAGGAATTTGGGGATAGGCTGTTAATCGTTGCGGGGGATTTATCGGCGAAAAAGATTGAAAATATTAGCAAAAATTTCGATGCTTCTTGTGAAAATCAAGAAGATGAGGTTGATATTTTGCTAGCTTCGGACAAAATTTCAGAAGGTTTTAATTTGAACCGAGCTGGAATGGTTATTAATTATGATATTCCCTGGAATCCTGTGCGAGTAATCCAGCGAGTTGGTCGAATAAATCGTATCAGTAAGAAAGTTTTTGAAGAACTTTTCATTGTTAATTTTTTTCCAACTGAAAAAGGGGCAGAATTAGTTAGGTCGCGCGAAATTGCTAGTAATAAAATGTTTTTGATTCATAATGCGCTTGGGGAAGATGCAAAGATTTTTGACGAAAAAGAAGAGCCAACGCCCGCTGGGCTATATCAACAAATTCAAAAAAATCCTGAAAAAATGGAGGAGGAAAGTTTTTATACCAAGATATTGGCAGAGTTTGAGCAAATTAAAACTGAGAATCCAGCGTTGATTGAAAAACTAAAAAATTATCCGCCAATGATTAAGGTTTCGAAAAAAGGGAAAGAAAATGAACTATTGGTTTTCTTCAAAAAAGGTCGTTTGTATGTGAAAAAAGTGAATTTGAATGATCTTGAAAAAATGGAAGCGGAAGAGATTTCTTTTGAGCAGTCTTTGGAAAGCATTCGTTGTGAGTGTGGGGAAAAGAGGATTGCTTTTGGTGGGAGTTTCTGGGAGGGATACGCAGAAGCCAAAAAAATTCAGAAAATAAATCTGCCTTCGGGCGAGCAAAGTTTAGAGCAGAAAGCTCTCAACAATTTGAATTTCCTGATTAAAAATCCCAAAGAGGAAATTGTTGGGCATAATGATTTTTTAAAAATGCTTCTGGAAGACATTCTTGATTACGGAACTTTGCCAGATTATACTTTGCGAAAAATTGGAGATTTCAAAAGCGAACAAGCTATCAGGGATTTGGAAGCTGAACTTGGTCTTGATTATCTCCAAAAAGAAAAAGAAAACCAGCGAGAGCATAGGAAGGAAATCATAATTGCCATTGAAAATCAAAATATTAAATGAAAATATGGAAAAAGAAAAGCCAAAGTCGCAAATTATAATCTACAAAGCGGAAGATGGACAAACAAAAATCGATGTTCGTTTTGATGGTGAAACGGTGTGGCTCACGCAGAATGCTTTGGCGGAACTTTTTCAAACCACCAAACAAAATATCAGTTTGCATATCATTAATATCTTCAAAGAGGATGAATTGAGGCACGAGGCAACTGTAAAGCATTACTTGACAGTTCGAAAAGAGGGAAGTAGAGAGGTTTCTCGGGATTTGGAATACTATAATTTGGATTTAATCATTGCTGTTGGTTATCGCGTGAAAAGCAATATTGCGACAGCTTTTCGTCAGTGGGCAACTGCAAATTTGCGAGAATATATCGTCAAGGGTTTTGTTTTGGACGATGAACGCTTGAAAAATCCTGATTTGCCTTTTGACTATTTTGAAAATTTGACTCGGCGTATTTCCGATATTCGAACTTCAGAGAAGCGATTTTATCGAAAAATTACGGATATTTATGCCACGAGTGTTGACTATGATCCCACTGCTAGTGAAAGCATTTTGTTTTTCAAAACAGTACAGAATAAAGTTCATTGGGCAATCACAGGAAGCACGGCGGCGGAAATTATCGCCAGTCGAGTAGATAGCAAGAAGCCCAATGTGGGACTGACAAATTTCAGAGGTGTCAGACCAACTAGGGAAGAGGTACTGATTGCTAAAAATTATCTCAGTGAACAGGAGCTTTTGGTCTTGAATAATGTGGTTGAGCAGTATCTCGTCTTTGCTGAGGGACAAGCGATGCAGAGAGTTCCAATGTATATGAAAGATTGGATAGGCAAACTGGATGCTTTTTTACAAATCAATAACAAGCAGATCTTGCAAGATGCTGGAAAAATTTCACATGAATTAGCAGCGGAAATTGCCGAAAGAAATTTTGATGAATACAGGAAAATGCAAGCGATAAGTTCGGAGAATGATTTTGATACGGCAGCTTTGCAAGTGGTTGAAATAGTAAAAAAGAAAAACAGGAAAAATGCAAAAAAGAAATTATAATTGCTATTGAAAATCAAAAAAAATGAGTGAGGAAAAGAAAATTTTGGAAGTAATAATCGGGGATTTTTCGATGGAAAAATTTGGGCGTTTTTTTCGCGGCAAGAGCAATAAATTTGTGCTCAAAAACGAAAGTTTTTCGCATTTTAACGATCAATCCTTTAAGGATGGAATTTTACTGGGCGAAATAAATTTTTCGGTTACAGAAAAAATATTAGTGGTGGGTTTTTCTTGCCAGCATCCTCTTTCAGAGCGTCTTGGCAAAAAAGCTCAATATGAAAAAGCCAAAAAGATTTTGAAACTTCAGCAATCGGACGGCGGAATTTTTATTTTTTCTGACCAAAGAGGGGATTTTCGTTTTTCCTTGGTTTATCCTGAAGCAATTGGCAAGCGTCGCCTCTGGAGCAATTTTCGCCGGTTTACTTATTTTGTCAGTCGAGAATTTACCAATAAGACTTTTCTAAAACAAATCGGGGAAAAAGATTTTTCCAAATTTAATGATATAAAAGCGGCTTTTTCAGTTTCTGCTGTGACGGATCTTTTTTATAAAGAATTTTTTGAAATTTATGATAAGGTTGTTGCTTCAGTTAGAAATAAAAATAATTCAATCAGTGAAGAGTCTGCTCGTGATTTTGTGTTGCTTTTTTCAATCAGAACAGTTTTTCTTGGTTTTATCCAAAAGAAAAAATGGCTTGGTGGTGATGAAAAATTTATTCAAAACTTTTTTCAGGAATATAAAAATGGTTTTATTGGTAAGAATGAATTTTACGCTGGCTGGCTGGCTCCACTATTCTTTGAAGCTTTGAATTCTCCCCAGGGGCGAAAAGTTGCCTATGGAAATAATGATTTTTCGAAAGAAATGGAGGAAAAATTACAAATGGCACCATATCTTAATGGTGGACTATTTCGACAGAAAATTGGTTATGACGACAACGGCTGGGTTATCCCTGATCAAGAAATTGGAGATTTTTTTGATTTTCTTTTTGCACATAGTTTTACGATTGAAGAAAATTCTCTTGATGATGAAGATTTGCAACTCAATCCCGAATTTTTGGGGATTATTTTTGAGCGCTTGGTAAATAAGGCTGACGGGGCTGTTTATACTCCTAGGCCCGAAGTTGATTTGATGTGTCGTTTGAGTTTAGTGAAATGGCTGGAAAAAAACTTGGAAAATCCTGTCAAGGCGGATAACCTTTATGAATTATTTTTTCGCGAAAGTGAAAACGAAGAAGATCAAAAACAGGGAAGTTTTTCAAAAAAAGAAGCGCTTGAAATCGCCGAGAAATTGGCGAATTTGTCAATTTGCGATCCAGCGGTTGGGTCTGGTGCTTTCTTGGTTGGAATGATGCAAGTTTTGGATGAGATTGAGACAAGCCTAGGAGGAAGATTTGGAATAGAAATGAGAAATGTTTTTGAAAGAAAAAAGGAAATTATTAAAAAATCTCTGTATGGAGTTGAGGTAAAAGAATGGGCGGTTTGGATTTGTCAGCTTCGGCTCTGGCTTTCTCTTTTTGTGGATGCTCCTGATGAACTCAAAAATTCATCGGAACCAATTTTGCCTAGTTTGGATTTTAAGGTCAGACAGGGTGATTCACTTGTGCAAAGAATCGGCTCAAAAGCTTTTCCAGTTTCAGGACACAATGCGGCTTTGAGTAAATCAATCAAAGATAAAATCACCAAATTGAAAAATCTGAAGTTGGAATATTTTGATAATAAAAGTGAACTCAAGGATTGGGAGTTGAGGCAAAGAGAATTGGGAATTTATGAGGAAATTCTGAGCGTTGAAATTAAGGAAAAGGAAGATGAACTGAAAAAATTGAAAAATCTAAAGCCAACCAAATTGGTGTCGCTTTTTGGTGAAGAAGAAATTAAACAGCAGTCATTGGAATTGGATAAGGAAAAAATTAAAAGTTTAGAAATGGAAATTTCAGAATTGAGGGCGCAAAAAAAGGCTTTGCGCAGTGGTGGAAAACCCTTGGTGTGGAGCATTGAATTTGCAGAAGTTTTTGCCGAAAAAAATGGGTTCGACTTAATTATTGGCAACCCGCCGTATGTCAGACAAGAAGAAATTGCTGATCCAACTGGAAAAATCAAAGACAAAAAAGAGTATAAAAATTATTTGGAAGAAATGGTGAAGTTGGATTTTCCAGATGATTTTCCAAAGAAAGCTAAAATCAATGCTCAATCCGATCTCTATACTTATTTTTATATTCGCGGTTTGCGCTTGCTTAATCCGCAAGGCATTCACACTTTCATTTGCTCCAATTCTTGGCTGGATGTTGGCTACGGCGTTTGGCTTCAGAACTTTTTGCTCAAGCGTTGCCCAGTTGAATTGATTGTTGACAATCATGCTAAACGAAGTTTTGAAGCAGCCGATGTTAATACGATTATCTCCATCATTCATGCTCCGCAAAAAAAAGTTGCTGAAAACAGGTTGGTGAAATTTGTGGCTTTCAAAAAATCTTTTGATGAAGCGATTTATACGGAGAATATGTTGGCGATTGAAAAGGCTGAAAAAGTCGAGAGTAATGAAACTTTTCGAGTCTATCCAATCGCAATCAAAGATTTAAGGGAAACTGGCACAGAATATGCGGATAATCAACAGAAAACTTTGGGTGGAAAATATGTCGGAGACAAATGGGGTGGAAAGTATCTGAGATGTAGTGATGTTATATTTGATTTAATACAAACTAACTTAAAGGGGAAAGGAGTACTATTAAGGGATAGGGCGGATATAGAAAGCGGACTTTATTCAGGAATAAATGAATTTTTCTATCTTACTGCTAGTAAAGTGAAACAGTTATGCTTACCGTCGAAATATTGTATCCCACTTTTAAAATCACCACGGCATGTTGATGGAATTGCTTTGAAATTTGAATCAGCGAGGATGTTTGCTTTTGTTTGTCATAAATCAAAAGATGAACTTAGGCTTAATAATGAGGTTGAGACAATTTCTTACATAGAATGGGGAGAGAAACAGATTACCAAGGAAAAGGGTAAGGTAAAAGCTGGTATTCTTTGGTCACAAGTGGCTACTGTAAAAAATAGAAAGCCATCCTGGTACTGCATGCCTATGCAAAAATCAACAAGCCAATTTATGTTTTATGGATACAATGATCGATTTATTCAACCTTTTTCTGCGGATACTAAATATTTAGCAGATAGGCGATTACATTTTGTTTATAAACATGACGATGTTAACTCTAATAATTTAGCAATAATTCTAAATACAACATTGGTAACTCTTTTCATTGAACTTCAAGGTAGAGTCAGTATGGGTGGTGGGGCGTTGGATTATGCAACTATGGATGCGAAAAAGACTATGATTTTCGATCCAAATTTATTAAAAGATGTGTTAGTTGTTCCTAGAATATTTTTACGAAAATCAATTGATAATATTTTTGTGGAATGCGGAATTAACCCAAGATCTAATGTGCCTATTGAGGAGCAGGAGCCAAGGCCACTCTCGGATCGGGCTGAGCTAGACAAAATTGTTTTTGACGCTCTGGATCTAGGAGATGAAGAAAGAAAAGAAGTTTATCGCGCCGTCTGCCGACTGGTTTGGAATCGCATCAGCAAGGCCAAAAGTGTTTAATTCAACTTTATAATTTGACAGAGGCGGAAATTAAAATTGTAGAAGGTGAAAAATAGTTATAATAAAGCATAAAAAAACCTGTCAGGTCTGTCTTGTGAAGAGGCGTGACAGGTAGGGATGTTTAAATGAGAATTTTCCCGAGGAAGGTCCTCGGCCAATCCTTCTTTTCGCTTTTCTACCATTCGACCATATAAGGTAGAGGGCGGTTTTTGAAATAATTGTTTGCAACTATAGCGAAATTAAATTCAAAAAATCCCCAGCCTTCCGGCAGGGGATTTTTGAGAAAAGGGCAGTTCAGGTCAGAGACGCTGAACTGACAAGTGGTTTAGCTGATAATACAGAAAGATTATTATGCTAAATTAGCCTGGTTAACTTCTGGCTAGCTTGGAAGGGACTAAGTCCCCAATTGGGGACTTAGTCCCTCCGCGTGAAATAGCGCTAAGCTAGTTTTTTCAGTATTATTTGCTTTCAGTCTTCATGCACTTGGTGCAAATTTTGGCCTTCTTGCCGTCAATTTTCTTAGATTGAATATTGATTGCAAATTTTCTTTTGGAGGCGATGTTTGAATGGCTTCGGGAATTTCCAGCTGTAGTTCCACGACCGCAAACGCTGCATACTCTACTCATAGTTATAGAACATGGAACAGGCAGCATGGAACAAGAAATCACCCTTCTTTTATTTTAAGAAAAAATGCTTCGTGTTTTATGTTACGTGTTCTATGATTGAGGTTGATTTATTACAAGGTTTACTGTATCATAGCTATTGAGTTTTGACAAGACTAAAGTCACATAACATAAAACACATAACATAAAGCAGGGCTCATTCATGTTCCATGCTTTGTGATCTATGTTCCATTTCTGTGGACCTAAATTCACTTGTACTGATCGTTTTCTATATTATCATCCTGATTTACTCAATCATCATTCACGAAGTCATGCATGGCTACGTGGCGCTTTGGCTGGGCGATTCAACGGCTAAGTACGCCGATCGGCTCAATTTTAACCCGCTTAAGCACATTGACCCAATGGGCTCAGTTTTGGTGCCACTCATTATGCTGGTAACTTCTGGCTTCCATTATGCTTTTGGTTGGGCAAAGCCGGTGCCATACAATCCTTTCAATTTGAAAAATCAAAAATTCGGGCCGATGTTGGTAGCCCTTGGTGGACCTGGTTCGAATATTGCCCTGGCCTTGATTGCGGCTATCCTTGGAAAAATGATCACTTTGCCGGCCTCGATTAAAGGTGATATTATCGTGAGCGTCGCTATGGGAAACTGGGAGCAACTTTCAACTTTTATCGCTGGCTCTTTAGGCGGGATTTTCTTTACTTTAATGACGATGGTAATTTTTTGGAACGTGCTACTGGCTTTTTTCAATTTAATTCCGTTTCCACCACTAGACGGCTCCAAAATCTTATTCACTTTTTTGCCCATCAAAACTGAAACTATGATGATGCTTGAGCAATATGGCTTTATGTTGCTTTTAATTTTCATCTTCGTCTTCTCGACCCCTATGGGAATCTTCCTTAATACGATGCTAAATCTTTTCTTTAGCATCACAATATAAATACTTTTGTGCATAAAAAAAGAAAGGCAGAGCAGTTAAGCTGGTACCTTTCTCGTCTAGCGCTATTTTTTCGGAAGAATTATCCAAACACTCCCAAGAGTTTTAAAATTTGGTTCAGCAGAATTTACGCCAAAGTCACCATTTGCATAGGTAGTGTGATGTGCGTAGGTAGTGTGATGAACTCCGTAATAAAAACCTACTTGGCAATAATAGATATTGCCTTCAGTGTCCCGTATGCTAGCGCCATCTTCATAATAGGCTTCTCTCGCTTCTTCGGGGGACACGGTTACTGGTTCGAGTGTTTTTTGGGCGTCGTTCATTTTTAGCACGTTTATAGTTATTGGAAATTTTTTTCAAAAAAATATAAAACTCAATTTTTAAAGAGCTATGGGCTCAATTTCTTTCGTTGCTATTTAGCCATTGGAAAATTCTTAATAGTTTGACATATTTTGGTGAGTAAGTCAACCCCCCCCCTTGTTTAGTTGTTTAGTTTGGCTTTCGTTTGACATATTTATAAATCTTGTGTAGAATACTTTTGTTAGTTAAGTAGCCAAATTTTTGGCTGTTTTGTTTTAGAAAGTAGTCAATTGAGGTTCGTTTCGTTCTGGACGGATTTCTAGCCGGCTATGCTTAATTTAAAAATGAACTTATATTTTTCAATTTTAGTTTTTGAAATTTAGTCATCGAAAAGTGATTAAAAATTAGAAATTAGAAATTAGAAATTAAAGCGAAGCGCACTATGCCAACAATCAACCAGTTAGTAAAGAAAGGACGCACATCGTCAACCAAGAAATCAAAGTCACCAGCTATGATGACTATTTTTAACACGCTTCAAAACCGACCAAAGCAAACTGCTAGTCCGTTTAAGCGAGGAGTTTGTATTAAGGTAAGTACTACTACGCCAAAGAAACCGAACTCAGCGCTTCGAAAAATCGCTCGCGTACGTTTGACTAATGGTATGGAAGTTACTGCTTACATTCCAGGCGTGGGACACAACTTGCAAGAACATTCCATCGTGATGATCCGCGGAGGACGGGTAAAAGATCTTCCGGGTGTTCGTTATCACATTGTCCGTGGAGTTTTGGACAGCGCCGGTGTTGATAAGCGTAACCAAGGTCGCAGCAAATACGGAGCTAAGAGGCCAAAGGCAAAAACGGAATAATGATGATAGAAATCGCGAATCAACTCGAATTTAATCTCGAATAATCGCGAATAAACTTTTAAAAAATTAGTGATAATTAGAGAATTAATTAGTCTCAATTAGGGATTTATAACATTATGGCACGAAGAAAAAGAG
>CAILTR010000090.1 GCA_903837175.1 uncultured bacterium | reverse complement strand
TAGAAAGCATCAAGGCGTTGGAGAAGAAAGTGGAAGTGAAAATAAAAAAAGATGAAAAATAGAAGCAAATAGAAGAAAGAAAATTTATTTTGGAAAAAATGATGCAAAATGGGAATGTGGACTAATTATCTTTGCTGCGTAGCAAGCTATGTAACAAATTATTAAAAAAATATGGCAAGTCAGGTGGTTTCAAAAAAAAGAATTGCGGATCATGGGGAAGTTTTTACTGCGGAAAGAGAGGTCAATGCGATGCTTGATTTGGTTGAACATGAAATTGAGAGATTTGATTCTCGTTTTCTTGAGCCTGCCTGTGGGACGGGGAATTTTTTGGTTCCAATCCTGGAAAGAAAATTGGCGATGGCAAAAAAGAAATATGCCAAAAGTCAGTTAGAATTTGAGCGTTATGCGGTTGTTGCGGTTGGGAGTATTTATGGCATTGATATTCTTCGGGATAATGTTCAAACTTGCAGGGAGAGGCTCTTTGAAGTTTTTGCTGAAATATATGGAGCTTTGTATAAGAAAAAATGCAAGCAGGCGTGTCTGGAAACAGTGCGTTTTATTCTGAAAAGAAATATCGTTTGGGGCGATGCGCTTTCGCTGAAAACAGTTGGAAAAAAACAAACGGAAATCATTTTTTCGCAGTGGTCGCCTGCGATGGGCAGTTTAATCAAGAGAAGGGATTATGCTTTTTCGGAGATTATTCCAAAAGACAAACAAAAAAAAGATGATCTTTTTTCCAAAGTGGATGTTTCCGACCTTGGCACAACTAGTTTTATTCCAAAAACAATCAAAGAATTTCCTTTAACTCATTTTTTAACACTAGCAGATGAAAAATCAAACTAACTATAATCCTGATGTGCTTTCGTGTCTTGCCAATTTGAGTAATGATGAGGTTTTCACTCCGCCAGTGTTGGTCAATCAGATGTTGGATTTGTTGCCGGCGGAAATCTGGAAAAGCAAAGAAACAAAATTTCTCGATCCAGTGAGTAAATCAGGCGTATTTTTGAGGGAAATTGTCCAGCGTCTATTGGTTGGACTTGAGAAAGAAATTCCAAATCATCAGGAGCGACTTAATCACATCTATCAAAATCAAGTTTATGGAATTGGGATCACGGAGCTGACCTCGCTACTTTCTCGCAGAAGTGTGTATTGCTCGAAAACGGCGAATGGGAAATATTCAGTTTGTGATAATTTCAAAAATGAACAAGGCAACATTATTTTTGACCGCACGGAGCATGTTTGGGAAAATGGAAAATGCAAGTTTTGCGGAGCTAGTCAGGCGGAATATGATAGAGGCGAGCAGTTGGAAACGCATGCCTATCAATTTATTCACACTAATGAGCCATCTAAAATATTTAACAATATGAAATTTGATGTAATCATAGGAAATCCACCGTATCAATTAAGTACAGGAGGATCAGGGGTTCAGGCGATGCCTCTTTATGATAAATTTGTATTGCAAGCAAAAAAGTTGAATCCTAGATTTTTAACAATGATTATACCTGCAAGATGGTTCTCGGGTGGTTTTGGTTTGGATTCCTTTCGGGATGAATTATTAAATGATAGAAGAATTAGAGTTATTCACGATTATCCAGAAGCTATTGATTGTTTTCCTGGCGTACAGATTAAGGGTGGTGTTTGCTATTTCCTTTGGGATAGAGATAATCCTGGTTTATGTGGTGTAACCACGCATCAAGGCGATAAAGCGTCCAAAACAATTCAACGCACACTGTTAGAGAAAGGTAATGATTTTTTTGTTAGATATAATGATGCTATAAGCATATTACACAAAGTTAAATCTTTTAATGAGGATTCAATTGTGGAGCAGGTAAGTTCACAGAAACCTTTTGGATTGCCAACAACTTATCGTGGTAGGAGGCATCAAAAAGATGGGGATATCTTATTGTATGAAAATGGTGGCATTTCTTATATTTCAAGAAATTTAATAGAAAAGAATAAAGAGCTCATTGCTAAATATAAAGTTTTTATTCCTCGTGCCGGAAGTGGGAGTGATAAATTCCCACATTCAATTTTAGGAAAACCTTTTTTTGGATGCGTAAATTCTATATCGACGGAAACATATTTAGCAATTGGTCCATTTAAAAATAAGAAAGAATGCCTTAACGTTATTTCATATATAAATACGCGATTTTTTAGATTTTTAGTAATGCTTAAAAAACCAACTCAGGATGCATTGAGAAAAGTTTATTCATTGGTTCCTGTGCAAGATTTTTCAGAGTCTTGGACTGATGAAAAATTATACAAAAAATATGGCATCACTAAAGAAGAACAAGCTTTTATTGATACGCTAATTCGACCAATGGCATAATTAAATATGAATAAATTTTTTCCACAACGACCCAACGCAAAACCAACAATTTATGCCTATCAAGACACAAACCCGCAATACAAAGGTTTGTTGAAAGTGGGCTTCACAACCACCGACGCTCCCTCTCGAGTTGCTCAACAATATCCAACTTTGCGTCCAGGTGCTTTGCCATACAAAATAGTTCTCGAAGAGCCTGCAATGTGTCGGGATGGCACCTCTTTTGATGATCATGAAGTGCATCGCTATTTGCGCAAAAAGGGAATTGCCAATCCAGAAGGTGAATGGTTCAAATGCGATGAAAAAGAATTAACTGCAGCTCTGCTTGCAATCAAAAGTGGCATCAAAAATGAAGACAATCGCACGCTTGATTTTGCAATGCGTCCAGAGCAAGAAGCAGCGGTGCAAAAAACGATTGCCTATTTTAAAAGTTTCAAAAAAGAAAATCAAAACAAGACGCCTCATTTTCTTTGGAATGCAAAAATGCGCTTTGGAAAAACTTTTGCCACCTATCAACTCGCCAAAAAAATGGGTTGGAAAAAAATTCTTGTTTTGACTTTCAAGCCGGCGGTGCAAAATGCTTGGGATGACGATTTGCAAACGCACCTCGATTTCAAGGGTTGGCAGTTTATTGCTAAGGATGGTTTGACATTTGAGCAGGCAGACAAGAGCAAACCTTTTGTTTGTTTTGGATCATTTCAAGATTATCTTGGAAAAAATACTTCAACTGGCGGCATTAAAACCAAAAATGAATGGGTGCATGCCACGAATTGGGATTGCGTGGTGTTGGATGAATATCATTATGGTGCTTGGCGAGAAAATGCCAAAGATTTGTTTGAAGCTGAAGAAAAAAAAGAACGAGAGTTTGAAGATGGTGAGGGCATTGAATATTTTGATGAAAGTGCGATGCCGATTACGACAAATGCGTATCTTTATTTATCAGGCACACCTTTCCGAGCCATTGCATCTGGAGAATTTATTGAAGAACAAATTTTCAACTGGACATATTCTGACGAACAGCGCGCCAAGGAAAATTGGCAAGGCGAGCCAAACCCCTATGCTTCCTTGGCGAGAATGGTGATGCTGACTTATCAACTTCCTGATTCTATTCGAGAAATTGCAATGAAAGGAGAGTTCAATGAATTTGATTTGAATCTATTTTTTGGGGCGGAAAGTGAAGGTAAAAAAGCCAAATTCAAATATGAAGACGAAGTTCAAAAGTGGCTTGATTTGATTCGCGGTTCTTTTTCGGAAACTACGATTGACAATTTGAAACTTGGCGCCAAAAAACCGCCGATGCCTTTTTCACATGCGCCATTGTTGAATGTTTTGTCACACACTTTTTGGTTTTTGCCGAGTGTGGCAGCGTGCTATGCAATGAGAAATTTGCTAGAAAAAAAGCAAAACAAATTTTATCATGATTATGAAGTGGTGGTGGCAGCAGGCTCAAGTGCGGGCATCGGAGTGGCTGCGCTTGCGCCAGTGCAAAAAGCGATGGACGATCCTTTGCACTCAAAAACTATCACGCTTTCTTGCGGAAAATTGACGACTGGTGTTTCCGTGAAACCTTGGACTGGTATTTTTATGTTGCGAAATCTGTCCACGCCAGAAACATATTTTCAAGCAGCTTTCCGAGTGCAAACACCTTGGACTGTGAAAAATCCAGACAGTAAATCTCCTAACAAGGAAGAAATAATCAAACAGGAATGTTATGTTTTTGACTTTGCACCAGATCGAGCACTCCGACAAATTGCAGACTATGGATGCCGATTGAATGTGAACGAAACAAATCCTGAAAAGAAAGTGGAAGAATTTATTCATTTTTTGCCAGTGCTTGCCTATGATGGCAGTGCAATGAAGCAAATCGATGCTGCTGGAATTTTGGATATGGCAATGAGTGGCACAACTGCAACGCTTTTAGCTCGCAGGTGGGAAAGTGCACTTTTGGTAAATGTGGACAACAGCACCCTGCAAAGATTGATGGATAACAAAGATGCGATGGATGCCTTGATGAACATTGAGGGTTTTCGTAGTTTGAATTCCGATATTGAAACTATTATCAATAAATCCGAAGCTGTGCAAAAAACCAAGAAAGAAGCTAATGACCGAGAATTAACCGCCAAAGAAAAAAAGGAATTGAGTGAAGATGAAAAGGCATACAAGGGAATGAGAAAACAAATTCAAGAAAAACTGATCAAGTTTGCCACTCGTGTGCCAGTTTTTATGTATCTCACGGATTTCAGAGAAAGAAGTCTCAAAGATGTGATTACGCAACTTGAGCCGGGTTTATTTAAAAAAGTGACAGGGCTTTCCGTGAAAGATTTTGAATTGTTGGTAAGTTTGAATGTTTTCAATAGTTCACTTATGAATGATGCAGTTTATAAATTCAAACGCTATGAAGATGCTAGTCTTGAATATGCAGGCATCAATAAACATGAGGGCGAGGATATCGGTCTTTATGACACCGTGATTAGCGCTAAGGAATATGTGCAGACTTTTGAGAACGAGGTTGAAATTGAATAACTTTTTGCTAAAAATATGAACTTAGGATTTCCAACAAGATTTTTGAAAAAACTTGATATTTATCAACAAATCAGAAGTGGTCAGGGTCTTTCCAAACATAAAGATCTTTGGAAATATGAAGCTGCGTTTTTAATGGTCGCATATGGAAAAGGTCACCAGTTTTTGAATGCTTGCCCGAATAAAAAGACAATCATTGAATGGGTTAAAGATGTTTACCCTGAATATTCTGAAACTGTTGACGATCAAATAATTGGAAATTTAATATGGAGAGGCTATTTGGTAAGAAATGATGAAAACTCTTATAATATAACTGAAAAAGGATTATTGGTTGGCGAGGTTCTTTCAGAAATAGAAAACAGAAAATGGTTATTGAAGATGTGGAATAAATACAGATATAATCTCGTCATTGATATATTTTGGTTGCTTATATTTCTAAGTCTGATGAGTATATTTTTTGATGAGAGCTTGAGTAAATTCTCAGAAGATGCGAGGAGTGCAAGTATCAAATTTTATTGTTTTGACTTTGGGCATAACATTTTGATTGCATTTCTAGTTTTTATTTTATGGCCATTTTTGAATTTACTTTATAGACGAGTTTATTTGTTGATAGAAAGTTGGGAATAGTTAAAATTGAATGAGGAAAGTTTTTGACTTTATGGTTTGACGGAGGAAGAAATAAAAATTGTGGAAGGTAAAAAAATAAGGCACAATAGAGTATGAAAACTTGTCTAGTTTACAACAATTTCGTAGCACTAGAAGCAAGGAGATATTATTATGAATTTTATCGAAACAAATTATTAACTTTCAAACAATATGAATAATAAAATATCAATTCGCTTTTTTAATGATCGGGAAGTTCGGGCTGCGTGGGATGAGAAAAATAGAGTGGTTAGTAGTACTACCCAGTTGAAATTTCTTGCGCCAGAGGGAATGTTTTCATTAGACCGCTTTGCTTGAATTAAAATCTTCTTGTGGTTATAATGAAAAAAGCAGTAAATTGGTAACAACATAAAGAGTATGGATATCAGCAAACTTACAACTAAAAGCCAGGAAGCACTACGGAAATCTCAGGAATTGGCGCTCTCCCTGGGCCAACAACAAGTGGATGTTTTTCATCTGCTGAATTGTTTAATTTCTCAAAAGGGTTCGATTGTGCCGACAATTTTGAAGAAAATTGGAGCTGAGCTTGAAAAAATTAAAGGGCAAGCCTTGGCTGAAGCTGAAAAATATCCGAAAGCCACGACGGGAGTTTTAGGGCAGATTTTCATTACGCCAATGTTAATGCAGGTGCTTGAACAAGCAGAGGATGAAATGGAAAATATCAATGATGATTTTATTTCTACGGAACATCTCTTGCTGGCGCTGCTGGCTGTTGAATCTCCCGCCGAAAAAATGTTGGTAGCCAATGCAATTAATTATGAGGAAGTACTGAAAATTTTATCTGAAGTTCGCGGTAATCAACGCGTTGATTCGCCTGAGCCGGAAAATAAATTCCAGGTGATTGAGCGTTATACGATTAATCTGACGAAATTGGCGCTACTGGATAAACTTGATCCGGTAATTGGTCGAGATGAAGAAATTAGAAGAGTAATGCAAGTTTTAAGTCGGCGGACTAAAAATAATCCAGTTTTAATTGGCGAAGCGGGGACTGGAAAGACCGCTATCGTGGAAGGCTTGGCGCAACGAATCGTTTCGGGCGATGTCCCAGAGACGCTGAAGGATAAGGAACTTATTTCGCTCGACCTAGGCGCGATGCTGGCTGGCGCAAAATTCAGAGGCGAGTTCGAAGACCGCTTGAAAGCTATCTTAAAAGAAACTGAAAGTGCGGCGGGAAAATATATTTTATTTATTGATGAACTGCATACCCTTGTTGGCGCGGGAGCTACGGAAGGGTCGCTGGATGCTTCTAATATGCTCAAGCCGGCCTTGGCACGAGGGAAATTAAAAACCATTGGCGCCACGACCATTAAAGAGTACCAGCGCTATATCGAAAAAGATGCTGCCCTAGAAAGACGCTTTCAACCTATCCTTGTTTCGCAGCCATCGCTAGAAGATTCAATCGCGATTTTGCGGGGGATTAAAGAACGCTATGAGCTTCACCATGGTATAAAAATTACCGATGATGCCATTGAGGCTGCCGTAAAATTATCTAGTCGTTATATTACGGATCGATTTTTACCGGATAAAGCCGTTGATTTAATTGATGAAGCTTCCTCAGCGCTACGGATGCAAATTGATTCGATGCCAATTGAGCTTGATCAAATGCAACGAAAAATTCGTCAATTTGAAATTGAGAAAAAAGCGATCCAGCGCGATAAAAATAAAGACAGTCGCCGCAAGATTTTGCACCTTAATAAGCAACTGGCGGAATTAAAAGAGCGCGCAAATAGTTTAATGTTACAATGGCAAACGGAAAAAGGTTTGATTATGGCGAGCCGGCAACACAAAAAAGAAATTGATAAACTTAAATCCCAAGCCGAACTAGCTGAAAGAAAAGGGCAACTCGATCAAGTGGCTGAAATTCGCTATGGCAAAATTCCGCTTTTAGAAAAAAAGATTACAGAGGAAGAAAAAAAACTTGGGAAAATTCAGCGCGAAGGCTCTTTATTAAAGGAGGAAATTACGGCCGAAGATATTGCCCAAATCGTGTCGCGCTGGACAGGAATTCCAGTTTCAAAAATGTTAGCTGGTGAGGTAGAAAAATTAGCTTATATGGAAAAGGAATTGGCCAAAGGCGTGATTGGTCAAGATGAAGCGATTAAATCAGTTTCTAACGCTATTCGTCGCTCGCGAGCGGGGATTTCAGAAGAAAACCGACCGATCGGTTCTTTTATTTTTCTAGGGCCAACTGGGGTTGGGAAAACGCAATTAGCTAAAACGCTGGCCGAATTTCTCTTTAATGATCCAAAAGCGCTAATCCGTTTAGATATGAGTGAGTACATGGAATCACATTCAACCGCTAAACTAACTGGTTCGCCTCCAGGTTACGTTGGCTATGAAGAAGGTGGTCAACTAACTGAAATTGTTCGCCGACGACCCTATAGCGTAATCTTATTCGATGAAATTGAAAAAGCTCATCCGCAAGTTTTTAATATTTTACTCCAAATTTTAGATGATGGACGCCTAACTGACGCAAAGGGTCGCGAAGTCAATTTTAAAAACACGGTTATTGTGATGACATCCAATGTTGGTTCTGATATAATATATAGAGCGCAGGGTTTTGGTTTCCAGGGTGAGCGTAGTGAGGATGGAAATAGCGAAACTGAAATGCGAAGTAAGGTTCAAGCTAGTTTGAAGGAGCAGTTTAAGCCGGAGTTTTTAAATCGGATTGATGAGCTCATTATTTTTCATCCGCTTGGCAAAAAAGTTTTAGAAAAGATCGTTGAACTGCAGCTGGAAATTGTACAAAAGCGCTTAACTGAGAAAAATATTAAATTAAAAATTTCCAAAGAGGTTAAAGAATATATTTCGAACAAGGGTTTCGACGTCGTTTATGGGGCTAGACCGCTAAAAAGAGTAATCCAAAATGAAATTCTGGACGAACTGGCGCTAGAGATAATTGAAAAGAAAATCGACAGTGGAGATACAGTTAAGGTTCAACTTGAAAAAGAGAAGATTGTTTTAAGTAAATAGCACACAGAAACTAAGTTGGGGATTTTCACTGCGAAAATATTACTAAGCTAGTATATTTTATTTGAGTTTAAAATTAAAAATAAAAAAATGTTTTTTCACGCCAAGATATTTTTATATAGTCTTATCTTTCTCGGAATTTTGGAATTTATTTCAACCGATCTTATTAGCGCTCAATTAGGCGCCTTATCTGATAAGGGAAACTTTTTTATAAGTTTGATTTTCTTGGGTTTCTTCTTTTATTTTTTTCAAGTTGCTAGGAAAATAGCCAAGAGTTTAATTATGACTGCGGTGCCAATTTTTTTCGTGCTTGGTTCTTTTGGACTGCTCTATTTTATCGCTTCTCATTGGCAGCAACATTTCTTTATCATTCTTTGTGCTTTTGTTTATTATTTTATCCATCTCGCGCTTTATCGCTTGCGTAGTTGCCAAAAAGATCAAACAGCGCTGGGAATTTTAAGCGCGGGCAACGTAGCGACAATCTTTTTAATGTATAGCGTGGCGTATGGGCTTTATTTGAACTTTGCAATTAGCTTGTGGTTTTTTATGTTGGCTATTATGCTGATAACTATTGCGATTGGTTTTCAGTTTTTCTTTTTAATTAATAACAATAAGCGGGCGGTCTTAAATTATAGCGTCATTTTGGGCCTTATTATGGCGGAAATGGTTTGGGTCCTTAATTTTTGGCCTTTTGGTTACCTAACTACGAGCGTCTGCGGGCTGATTTTTTACTTTGTTTTTTGGGATATTATTCAATGTCATTTTCTGCAAAAATTGTCAAAAAGACGAATTGTTGCTAATATGGTTTTCTTGGGCGTTATTATTGCGATTGTGCTTTCCAGTACGCGCTGGCTCCCAGCGGTTTAATTATTATTAATCCTTTTAGCTTTTAAGAAACCCTATGAAAATCAGCCAAATTAAGTTCAGAAAAGTTTTAAAGTTCGCCTTGATTGGCTTAACTATCTTTGTCATTGGCGGGGTTGGCGGGGTCTATTTTGATCAAAAAGTCTTGCCGTTTATTCGAACTAATCGTTATCTTTCTAAATTTGATTTCTTAAAGCATACGGCCGAGAATGTGACTGTAATTAGAACCACTGAGCAAGTAACGATTAAAGACGGTGAATCGGTCAGTGAAATTTCTTCGCAAGCTTCTAACGCCACCGTTAACATTCTTTCATTAGGTTCACAAAAAGATCCCCTTACGAAACTTCTTAGAAAAACGGATAAGGCTGGCACAGGTGTGGTCGTGACTAGCGACGGCACCATTGTTACTTATCGTGGAGCCATTATTGAAAAAGATGCGACCTATAAAGTTTTCTTGTATGACGGAAGCTACTACGACGCGACCCTCCTAGGTATCGACAGTTTTACTGACCTAGCTTATCTAAAAGTTAGTGCCCCAAATTTAACCGCGATTTCTTTTGGCGATTCGCTGGCCGTTCAACCAGGGAAAAAATTAGTAGCTATCGGCAATGCTTTTGGAGAATACCAAAACCGCTACGCTGCTGGTCTTTTAAGTAATTTAAATAAAACTTTCAATTTAAATGGACTAGCCTTGGCCTCAACTGAAAAATATGAGGGCGTTTTGGAAATGGATTTTGATAATCAGGCGCAATATTTAGGCGGGCCAGTTATTAATTATAACGGCGAATTGATTGGGCTGGTTGGGAAAGTTATTATGGACAGCAAAGAGCATTTTTTTGAAATTCCTGCTAGTGAAATTCGCAAGTCCATGGCCTTTGCCAGCGACGGAAAATTTGAAGGGCGGCCAACCCTAGGCGCTTACTACGTTTCAATTTCAAAAGAGTATGCCTTGGCGCATGATTTGAAACGTGACCGTGGGGCGCTCATTTTTTCTCCTTCAGGAAAACAAGGGCTTGCCATCCTGGCTGGTTCGCCAGCTGAAAAAGCGGGACTCAGAATTAATGATATCGTGACGATGGTAAATGATAAGGATGTTAATTTAGACAATCCACTTTCAAATTTAATTAACCAGTTTAAAAAAGGGGACCGCGTTGAGCTGACCATCGATAGAGCTGGAGTTGAAATTAAACTTTCTTTGCAATTATAGCCTTACAAATGGAGAACTTTCGAAGCTCCCCTCGTCTTGACAAGAAATCACTTCTGTGCTAGCCTGTAAAATCCTTGAGAAAGGGCTTAAGTAATCAATTTTTTAAGAAACTATAATTATATGAACAAGAAAATCGCCGTGCTAGTAATTATGTTGGTAACTATGCTGTTTTCAGTGAAAACCGCTTCGGCTGACATTGTAATTCGAAATAGTAACTCTAGTACTAATGTTAATAATGTAAGCGTTAGCGCAACCTCGACTGCAATCGCAACAGGAGGCAATGCGATAGCTATGGGTGGAAGCGCAACTGTTGGTGGCGGGTCATGTTCAGGCTCAAGTTGTGGAGGCTATTGTTCAAACTGTGGACACACAACCGGAGGCGGAACTACAACCGCTACAGGAGGTAGCGCAACTGCTACTGGCGGTAGTGCCATTGCTTCTAGTGGAACCAGTACAGCTGTTAGTCAAAAACAAGAATCTTCATCATCAACCAAAATAACCGTTGATACTGATAAGAGTCATGATGAAGACAAAAAGGATAAAGAGTATAAAAAAGATAATGATAAAAAATATACTTACGATAAGAATCACAAAAAAGTTGTTGTCAAACGACGCTTGCCAGCTACGGGAAGCGGAATGGTTGGACTTATCGCATTAGTTGTCGTTGCCCTTGTTGCTGCTGGACTGCTTGTAAAAAAATATTTTGTGAAGACAAAATAACTTCCTGAATTTTAAAACAATGTCTTTTTTATCTGACAATTTAAAATTTCAACTTAAAAAGGTTGGGCTCCTAGCCAGCCTTTTTTTGGCTGTGTTTTTTGGCGCTTATTATTTCGTTAATATTTTAGATATCCATCCCGCTCCAAGAGAAGCAACTTCGCCTGAGGCAGTGCAAGACGTAATTGTAAATAATGAAGAACTTCAAAAGAGAGCTGGACAAGATAAAATTAGCCTCGCGGATTTTCAAGCTTGGGCTAAAATTAATAAGCTAACGGGGAAAGACCTTTATGATGGCGACCCAGATCGCGATGGCTTGCCAAATTATCTCGAGTATATTCATGGCACCGATCCAAACAACGCTGACACTGATGGAGATATTTTTTCCGATAAAGCTGAAATTACGAACGGTTATGACCCAGATTCAAAAGGGGAGGCGATGACGACCGTTTACATTAAAATTGAAAAACTTGGCGTGGACGCGCCAATGGTTTGGTCAAAGACTGACGTGGAAGCTAACATGCTCAAAGACTTGGAAAATGGGCTAGCGCATTTTATGAAAACGGCCGCTCCTGGGCAAGTCGGAAATATGATTGTTTCCGGACATTCTAGTAATTATATTTGGGCCAAGGGCGGATATAACCATATCTTTAAAGACTTGAACAATTTGCAAATCGGCGATTTAGTAACGGTTAAGACTGTGCAAAAAAACGGCCGGATTATTAATTATCAATATAAGATTACCGAAAAATTTACCACTACGCCTGACGACGAAAGGATCTTTGCCGACAGCCCAACCCCAACGCTGACCCTGACGACTTGTTGGCCAATTGGAACGAATTTAAAGAGACTTATTGTTAAAGCTGAATTGGTGAAATAAAAAAAATATTGAGGATTAGATTTTAGATTGTCATCTTGAGCGAAATTTCTCCCGCCCAAAGCGGGAGAAATGAAGTCGAAAGATCTGGGCTCAGATTCCTCGATTGCGTTCTTCCTCCCTATGGTCGGATTCACTGCACTCGGAATGACACAATAACAAAATAAAGTATTCTAAAATCTAACATCTACCAAATTAAATGTCTTACCCCCAAAAATCAGCTCTACAAAGCTGATTTTGGCTATAGCTTACCCCGTCAGTTTATAAATCTGACTGGGGTATTGACAAAAATGAAATTATCTGCTACGCTATATAGTTCTGGAAATTGGGTTTATATCTAGATTTGAATTGGCGTCTTTGTTTCATTTCATGAAAAAGTGGAGAAGAAATGAACGCCGAAAAAGTTTAGATAAGATAAGTAATTTTGAAAACAGAATTAGGATTTTAAATAAAACAACAATAACAACAATACATAACGGAGAAGATAATGAAAACGCTTAAAATGATTGGGACGCTGATGACTGTATTGTTGTTGGCGTGTGGTACTGCAAACGTTGCGCATGCAGATAATGATGATATTACTATTAATAAAAACACCAGTAGCAATACCAACAACGTCACCGCGACTTCGACGGCAACGTCGACGGCTACCGGTGGCAATGCAACGGCAACAGGCGGCAACGCCAGCTCAACGCTCAATTACACTGAGCGTCAGCAGCTACCATCAATGGGGCAGAATTTCCAGCCAGGAAATTTACCCGTCGCATATGGCGATTACGGACATTTGAACACAGAATTCAATCTCGACTTGGCAGGTTCAGTCACCTGGACCACCGAGGGAATCAACACCATGATTGCAGTAATGCAGGAAACCAATGGTGCTGAAAAATGGGATGAAATCTGTAACCGGATTAAACCAAATCCGATTATCGTAAAAAGGTTTTCTCCAACAAGCTCAGTGACCGTCATGAGTCCGGATGAATTCAGACCTGAAATGGTAAACCAGTCAACATTGGCCGGGTTTTTAATTCCCGATGCCGAGTTCAACAAAAACCACCCGGTTTTACCTCTTCATCTGCAGGCATACACGGCTCTAAATGCTATGCACTTTGGTAGCACTCACATCGTGAAAATGGATCAATCATTCCAATCCAGATTTTTATCTGGTTCAAGCGGTTTTTCGCTTAATGGAATAGTATCCAAATTACTGGGGTGTGATCTGGGCGCAGTTCTTGGAGCGGGTAGCGGGGTTTCTAATGGGAAAAACATCAAATATGGCAGCGCAGGCGTTGCTTATATGGTGTTGCATATTGAAGCACGACCTCGGCCAGTTGTTGAAAAGCAGCCTTGCAACGATTGCGGCGACTTGAGTGAGGTCTTTGCGGACCTCGCGATGTGGCAGCAAAAAATCGCGGGTTGTCATTTCTTTAGTGCGGACAACCTGAGTTATCGCGTTCCAAGTGCAGAGTGCAACATTGAGTTGTACGCCTGCACAAGGGATCAAAAGTATCTCAGAGCTGCTGAGAAAGACCTGGATTGGGCCCTGAAGAATTACGAAAAGGGTTCGGATACGCGCGTTGGGAAACGTGCAGTCGAATCTTTAAAGCTCTACAAAAGAGCGATAATTCTGCAGGCGACAGTCCTGCAGGCACAAGGAAAGGCTCACGAGGCTCAGGTCCATGCGAAAAAGTATGGAGTCGAGCACTGGGGTTCCGACTTTGTTCCTGCCAGCAGGAAAAAGTAATTTTAGTTTCTATCAACGGGTGAGTCTTCTAATTAAATTAGGCTCACCCAAAAAACTTTCCTGGAGGGAAAAATGAAAAGTTTTTTAGGTTTTTTAATTGCTTTGATGTTTGCGATGCCAGTTGCATCGCAGGCGTTTGAGGTAGTAGGAGATCAGGTGGTTGCTGGGGTTCAGACTCCTGCAACTAAATCCGCTACGCCTACCAAGCCGGTCGTTATCGCACCGGCACCTGCAAAGTATGCAGGCCCGACGCTAAAACAAATCGGCGCTGAATTTTCCAGACAGGCAACTGCTTTGGAGAAGAAAAGAGCTGAGGAAAAAACAGCACGTGAGTCGGATGTCAACGATGCAATCCGCATCGTAAATGACAATGTTGCCACACTCGATGAAAACCTCACTGGTAAAAAAGGTGAGTTCGCAAAGTTGAGTGCGAAAGTTGATTCGGTTCCGTCATCTTTCGGCGGAATGCTTGTCTGGTTGCTTATTGGCATAACAGTTGTTGTGGCCTTGGCTGTTGTGGCTATCGTCTCGCTCCTCAAAAAGGATATAAAGGCGGTGCCGGAAAAGACAACTGAAAAGGTGATTGAGGCAACAGTTAATGCCAGTCAGCCGGACTGTTTTGTCGCCAAAATCAATGGTCGCAATTTTTCGTATACCTATCAGGTAGACGGAAGCGTTCTGTTTGTTCGTGATGATGGTAATATCGCAAGATTCACAGACCGCAACCAGGCGAACCGGTCACTATTCAGTACATTCCAGAATCTCCAGTTCAACTCGAAAGGTGAGCTCCGATTTGATTTAATGAGCGAAGTTCAAGCAAATGCGATTAAAACCGCAATTGTTAAGAAACATTTCGGGTTTCAGTGAATTGTTTGATGTGGTGAGTCGCTAGAGCCCAGGATTAAGCATAACCTGGGCTCAGCAAAAAAAAGAAAAAAAGAAAAAGATTTTTTACGCAGGACACCATTTTGTAATGCAGATGGTGACTCAGAATATTAATGATTTCTGAGCTTCAATTGTTTCGCAATGCGGCAATTGAAAAAATGGATTCTCAATGAGGTCCAAATCATCCAGCGTTTCAAAAAGTGGAAGCGCGGAAAAAGAAATTAGAAACTCTAGGCTAAAAGTCCTGACTAGAGGAGAAATTATCATATTTCACAAAAATCGCCGATATTAAAAAACTTTTAATACTCGGTTTTTTTGCGCTTAAAATCATTAAAATGCTATGTTGTTACATTGTCATATGGCTATATTGTTAAAAAAAACAAAAAAACCACAAAACATACGACCGCTGGTGTTTTGGTTTTTTATTAAAATTCCAAAAAAATAACCCTTAAACCATATCCGTATGTTAATTCCCGCATATGCCAGAATTAGCATATTATTTATTGATTCAAAAAAGTCCAGCTTTTCACGGCAATATAGCCACGCAGTAATATCATAATTAGGGATTTTTCCGCTTGACAGCCCCCAAAATCCTTGCTATACTACACAGTTAACATTTATTTGGTTATTCTAAATTAATTTTACTTATAAATAGTTTTGTGAGACTAAAAAAGTAGATTCTGAAAAAATTTTAGAATGACAGATCTAATTCATTCGTAGATTCGCATTTAATTCGCCCGCCTGCATCGCTATGCTCTTAAGCATTGCGGGCAGGTAGTTTCGCATCGGTTTATGAAAATTGCTTTTATCGGACAAAAAGGACTTCCGGCTAAAGATGGCGGCGTGGAAAAACACGTGGAAGAAATTGCCAAGCGAATGGCCGGACTTGGTCATGAGGTTTTTGTTTATGTGCGAAATAATTATACGCCGAAAGAGCTAACTAGTTTTGAAAATGTTCAGCTGATTCAGCTGCCAAGCATTTCGACAAAACATCTGGACGCAATTTCCCATTCACTGCTAGCTAGCGTGCATTGTCTTTTTCAGAAATATGATGTTGTCCATTATCATGGGATTGGGCCAGCTTTCTTTGCGTGGCTGCCGAAAACTTTTAAACGAAACGCAGTAGTGGTTGCGACTTTTCATTATCAGGATTATCATCATCAAAAGTGGGGCGCTTTTGCAAAATGGTGTTTGCGTCTCGGAGAAGCGGTCGCTTGTACGGCTACTGACCAAACTATCGCAGTCAACAAAGCCCTGGCCTTAGTAGCGGAAAAGAAGTATGGACGCAAGGCAATAATTATTCCGAACGGTTCCGACATTAGTTACTCAGAGCATTTCGACGCAATTTCGCAATGGGGTTTAAAAGATAAAAAATATATATTAGCAGTCGGGCGATTAGTTAAAAGCGAAGGAGTCCATTTTTTAATTGATGCCTTTAAGCAACTGGAAAATACGGCCAAGATTTCAAATAATTTTAAACTAGTGATTGTAGGGCAAGGTCTCTATGGCGATGATTATGAGGGATATCTCCGCACGCTTAGCACCGGGCGCAGTAATATTATCTTTACTGGTTCGCAGCGAGGCGAAGCCTTAGAACAACTTTTTTCCCACGCCTACTTATTCGTTGAGCCTTCTCAATCCTCGAGAACATCTATCGCGCTATTGGAAGCAATGAGTTGCTCAGCAACTTCGCTCGTCAGCGACACCAATTCAAATCAAGAAATTATTGGCGAAGACGGTTTTACCTTTACGCTAAATTCTGTCATTGACCTGCGAGATAAATTAGCGTTCCTCCTTAGTCGCGCCGATGAAGTCAGGAGAGTCGGCCAACGAGCCCGAAAAAAGATGGAAGAAAAATATAGCTGGGATTCGATTGTAAAAAGAACATTGGAGGTTTATGGAAAAAGCAACTAAACAATATA
The DNA here is from genome assembly GCA_903837175.1 of uncultured bacterium. GTDB lineage: Bacteria > Patescibacteriota > Minisyncoccia > Moranbacterales > GWC2-37-73 > CAIPMZ01. The sequence goes on along the minus strand of CAILTR010000090.1, from coordinate 15,617 downwards.
AATCATAAGCATTCGTAGATTCGAAATTCATTCGTAGATTCGAATCGGTCTGTAATATAATGAAAAACACGCTTAAAAAATTTAACCTTAATCCGCGCACAGTTATTTTAGCTGCTCTTTTTGGCTTGGCTTTTTTTCTGCTTGGCTTTTCAAAATTCAGAACTTATAAAAGCGAGGTAACTATTCTAGCTATTCCCAAATCAGCCGTAGCGACTAAACAGAAAGATCAAATCCTAAATAATATTGTGCAACTTTCGAAGTCGCTGGCTTTTTATGACCGGCTCCTAAAAGATAATCCTGCTTTTCAGGACTCTTCCGCAGGAGAAAGGCCAGAGATACGAAAACAAGTTTGGAATGAAATGCTCTCAATTGAACAAATTGAAGAAAAAAGTTCAACTATCGTCTTTTCAATTTCAAGTAGCAACGAAGGCAGCGCTGATTTAGTAGCCGCTAAGACTGCGCGCACAATCTTTGACGTGACTAGCGCGTATTATAATGTTAAGGACGATGTTGACTTGCGAATTATTGATGGCCCGATTACAAAAACAAGTGTGGCTGGTTGGCCCTGGCTAGTTTTAATTAGTATTATCCTGGGTAGCTCAGTGGCAATTTTAATTGAAAAAATTATAACGCTGGAAAGAAAGACGGTTGGACTACCAGATATTTTTAAAAATAATCCGCTTCGAAAGCTAAATCAAAAGAAGACAGCTATCGAGCCAATGCCCTTAGAAGCTTTGGAAAATTTATACGAAGCTGAAACTACGCCAGAAACTTTAATTACAAGGCAACCAGCGCTAGCTGTTGAGCCAAGAGAAATACCTGCAATTGAAAAACCTGCGCAACCACAAACTCTTGCAAAAGAAGTTGAGCATTTACAAGAAATTGTGAGCCGCAGCGTTTATCCGAATTTTCCCGAGATGCCCGTGCATAATATTGGTGAGAAGGCGACTGCCCCAAGTAACTTACCAATTGGTGATTTTGATTTTAGTTTTGGGCCAATGGTTGAAAGTGAGCCTGCTTTAAACGAAGAGGCGGTTGAGGAAGTTGTTCCAGTCGTAGCAAAGATTCACGAGCCAACGCCTGAGGAACTCAAGGAAAGATTAAATCAATTACTGAAAGGGGAAATCTAATTTCATAGAGCATAGAACATAAAACACATAACATAAAAAGCAAGCAAGACGTTGGAGGCTAAGCCTCCGTGCTACCACGACTCTTTTAAAACACTAAGAGGCTTGTAGAGCTTGCTAGTTCAGTAGCTACCTTCTATGAAAAATCGAACTCTAAAATTTTGGCTGATTTTCTGGACACTTGCCGGAATTTTTTTGGTGGGTTGGTTCTTCTTTTGGAATATCAGAAATAGGGGACTGGGCGAAACGGTTTCAGGAGTTATTGGAATCTTCCCAATTGAAAGCACGCAGAAAAAACAATTTCAAGCCTTGGCGGTTTTAGGCGGTCAGTTTCTAGCGCTGGATAATCAAGAAAAAACGCTTTTAGTTTTATTTCAAAATAATCTAGAGCTTCGTCCGGGCGGAGGATTTATCGGGGCTTTTGCAATCGTTAAATTAAAAGGCGGAAAGATTGTTTCCATGGAAACTCAAGATCTTTCTAATTTTGACGGGCAAATTCCTAACACTGTTGCGCCACCTTATCCTATGCGAGAATTGGGCTACGTTGATTTTTGGAAGATGCGCGACAGTAATTTTTCGCCTGATTTCGAAACTAACGCCAAACAAGCTTTAGACTTTTACTATCTAGGTGGCGGTAGTGAAAAATTCGACGGCGTAGTTGGAATTACCGCTAATATGCTAACCTCGATTTTAAAAATTACCGGCCCAATTCAAGTCGAAGGTTATCCGGGGACTTATAAGAGCGAAGACGCAATTATTTCGCTGGAATACCAAGTCGAAAAAGCTTTCGAGGAGCAGGGGATTTCTAGGGACAAAAGAAAATCAGTCATGAGCGCCCTAGGTAGCGAAATCGAGAAAAAAGTCTTAGCTTTTTCAATTTCCCAAAAATTTCAACTAGCCAAAATTTTAATTCAGGATTTAAATCAAAAAGATATCCAGCTTTATTTTAAAAACCCTAGCTTACAACAAACCGCCCAAGCAGTTTCCTGGACCGGCGCAATCGACCAGGCTTGGAAGCAAGACTTCTTGATGCTCGTTGACGCTAATCTGGGTTCGTTTAAAAGCGATTACTATATTAAACGCTCCTTTAACTACGCGGTCGATCTTACTGGTGAAATTCCGCAAGCAAGTTTAAAAATTACTTACGAGCATACTGCTAAACAGAAAGATTGGATGACGAGGGATTATACTAGCTATTTGCGTGTTTACGTGCCGGCTGAGGCTTGGCTGGTTTCGCAACAAAATTTTAACAGTCCTAACTTTGGCACCGAGTTTGGCAAGAAATATTTTGGTTCAATCATCCGCGTTCCAATTGGAACTCCTAAGGTTGTTGAAATTAAATATAATTTGCCAGCGTCGGTAAAAAATGAGTATAATTTAAAAATCCAAAAACAAGCCGGCATCACCGCCGAGCCAGTCTCCATCCAACTTAAAAATGCCGATGGGACAACAGAAGAATTTTCGGAGGTTTTAGATTAAGATAGATTTTTTTAGTACTTTCCCATAATTTAACCAATGGAGTGATAATGCTGAAAGTTATTTTTATTCCCTCTGTTAGATTAGGAGGCTTGCTTAAAGAAAAATACTGGCTTAGGGCCATTAATTTAGTAGCTAGCGGCGAAATGGACAAATTCTTTATGGGAAATATTCAAGACTTCCTCAAGTATCTTGATTCCTTCAAGGAGTCCAAATTTTTAGTTACCGTAATGGCAACGCCTCAATATTATGTTTCAGAAAATATGGCAAAGAGATTAGTTGCAACTCCGCAAAAAATCCTGTATGTAAAAAATCAGCCAGTCCATTAGGTATCTATGGACGACTGATAAAGATGGTTCCAGTTTTTCAAGGGTAGCTACTACGTTATAGCTACCCTTTTTATTTTCCCTAAAATATACTATGATAAATACGTGCGATAAGTAATCAGTAACTAGTAATTTTAGAATTTTTGTATATTTGTAATTAATTTGTATATTTGTAGGATTTATGGAAATAGTCAAAAAAACTCTCAACGGTGCGTATTTATTAAAGCTTAAATTTTTTCAAGATGAACGTGGTTTTTTCACGGAAAATTATTCCAAGCAGAAATTTGCCGAACTTGGAATCGAAGCTGATTTTGTGCAAGACAATCACTCCATGTCAGTCACAAAAGGCGTGCTACGTGGACTGCATTTTCAAGACCCACCACACACCCAAGCTAAACTTGTGCGAGTGACCAAGGGCGCTGCCTATGATGTGATTGTTGATTTACGCAAGGATTCGCCGACTTTCGGACAATGGGAAGGTTTTGAACTAACTGACGACAACCATCTAATGCTTTTTGTTCCCCGAGGTTTTGCCCACGGTTTTTGCACCCTAGTAGACTATACCGAATTCCAATATAAATGTGACAACTATTACGCCCCTGAAAGTGAAGGCGCTATTATCTGGAACGACCCAACCCTAAAAATATATTGGCCACTTGAAGATCCGATTTTGTCTGAAAAAGATTTAAAGGGAATTTTATTTAAAGATCTGGATTCACCATTTTAAAAACATAACACAAAACATAAAACATAGAGCAAGAATACAAACTCATAAAATTTATTTTGTATCATATGTTCCATGTTTCATGTTCCATGCTCTATGAAATTACTTGTTACCGGTGGGGCTGGATTTATTGGATCCAACTTTATCCATCACATTCTCAAAACTTACCATGACTATGAAATTATTAATTTAGACGCGTTGACTTACGCGGGAAATTTAGAAAACCTGAAGGAATTCGAAAGCGAAGCCAGATATACCTTTATTAAAGGGGATATTTGCGATAAAGAGCTAGTTGCAGAGTTAGTCTCAAAAGTTGACATCGTCGTCCATTTTGCTGCCGAATCGCACGTAGACCGCTCTATTTTGGACTCAGAGGCCTTTGTACGCACAAATGTGGTTGGAACCCACACCCTTTTGGAAGCGGCCAGGCAAGCAGGAAATAAGCGTTTTCACCACGTCTCTACGGATGAAGTTTTTGGTTCTTTAAGTGCTGAAGATAAGCCCTTTTCCGAAACCACGCCCTATGACCCGCGCAGTCCATATAGCGCTTCCAAAGCTGGCAGTGACCACCTCGTCCGCGCCTATTTCCACACTCATAACTTGCCAATCACAATTTCAAATTGTTCAAATAATTACGGGCCATATCATTTTCCAGAAAAACTTATCCCACTTATTATTACAAATTTAATTGAAGATAAAAAAATTCCAATCTATGGCAATGGTTTACAAGTTCGTGATTGGCTATATGTCGAAGATCATTGCAAGGCGATTGACCTAATTATTCATCGTGGAAAAATAGGGGAAACTTATTGCGTTGGTGGCAATGGTGAAAAACCGAACCTCGAAATTGCTAAAACTATTTTAGACTTACTGCATAAGGATGAAAGTATGCTTGAATATGTTGAAGATAGAAAAGGACATGACAAGCGCTATGCAATTGATTTTTCCAAAATCAAAAATGAGCTTGGTTGGGAGCCCCAGGTAACTTTTGAGGAAGGTCTTTTGAAAACGGTCACCTGGTTTTTAGAAAATGAAGCTTGGTGGAGGAATGTTAAAAGCGGAGAGTATGAAAAATATTACCTAAAACAATACCAGAAATGAAACACGAAATTCTTTTGGGGTTGACGACGACGCCAGGGTCAGATTGGCAAGCAAAAGTTGAAGAAATGAAAAAGCTTGGGATTAAAAGAATTGCCCTTTTTCCAACTTTTTTCAAGTTGGAAAAAAGAAAGGAGTTGTATGCTTTGCTTGCGACTATCGAGGATTTGGAAATTCCGCACGTGCATCTTCGTGACAATATGGAAGCTTGGGAGCTGGAGCTTTTTGAGAAAAAATATAAAACTCAAGTATACAATATTCACATTAGTCATGTGGACGTCCCGCTCTATCAAAAATATATGTCAAAGATATATGTTGAAAATCATCATTGCCTTCTTCCGGTTGAGGCAATTGAGCATTGCGCCGGAATATGTCTAGACACTTCCCATCTTGCATCTTCCAGAATTCGCAGAAGACCTGAGTATGCGCAGATCATGGGCACCTTGGAAAAATATCCGATTGGCTGTTGTCACATTTCAGCTTTTAACAGCAACTTTTTCAACCTCAAAAACTATTACATTGGGTTTGATAGGCATTACATGAAAAAACTAAAGTGGCTTGATTATACTAAAGAATACAAACATTTTTTGCCGTACTATGTCAGCTTGGAATTAGAGAACTCATTTGAGGAGCAGTTGCTAGCGAAAAAATATTTAGAAAATATTTTAAACGACTAATTTTAAATTTATGTCTAAAAAAATCTTTCTGTTGATGTTTATGGCAATGCTTTTTCTTTTTCCGAACTTTTCTTTGGCACGAGAGAATGTCACGGATTGGTATGTGAAAGATTTTGATTCGCGAATTGTTGTCAATAAGGATTCTTCGTTAGACATTACGGAAACAATTACGGCTGATTGTGGGAATGCTCCGGACAAGCATGGTATTTTTCGCATCCTGCCAACACAGCTTAATCTCAATGGGAAAAAGGTTCAAACGCCTATTCAGCTCTTAAGCATCACGGATAAAAAAGGTAAGGCTTATGCTTATCAGATTATTAAGAACTCTGGCGATGGCACGGTGACCTGGAAAATTGGCGACGCTAAAGCGACTGTGACGGGAGTCAAGGAGTACGTTATTCACTATAAAGTAAAGAACGCAATTCGTTTTGATATCCCAAGTTTTGATAAGGGTCTGGATGAGCTTTATTGGAATCTCAGTGGTAATTTTTGGGATTTACAGATCGATAACTTTCATGGAGTACTTGAATTTCCTAAAGAAGTAGTTAGTAATAATGCTGGTGTTGACTATTATACAGGATACGCTGGCTCCAAGGAAAAAACTTTAGCAACTTTTAAATGGAGCGCTCCAAATGTGCTTGAATTTAATTCCACGGGAACCTTATTGGAAAAGCAAGGGATTACAGCTTCAGTAGTTTTTCCAAGAAATATTTTTACGCGATATGTGCCAAGCTTTTGGGAGTTGTATGGGGAGTATTTTTTCTGTTTGATCCCAATTGCATTTTTCTTGATCATCTTTGCTGTTTGGAAAAAATATGGTAAAGACCCCGTGGTTAATAAAACGATTATTGCCGAATATGAAATTCCAGAAAATCTTTCCCCAGCCGAAGCAGGGATGCTAATAAAAAGTGGCGGTTTCGATAATACTTTTATTACGGCAGAATTAATTTGGCTAGCTAGCAGGGGATTCATCACCATCAAAGAAGTTGAAAACAAAATTTTGTTTTTTTCCAGCAAGGATTTTGAGCTGACAAAAAATGACAAGCCAGAAAGTGAAGCCTCTCTCAATAATGTTCAAAAGAAAATTCTGGAAAATATTTTTGAAGTTGGGAATGTGATCATGCTTTCGAGCTTGAAAGATTCTTTTTACAAAAAACTTCCGGCGATCTCCAAGACCAGCAAAGAAAATTTAAAGGACAAGGGTTTAATTTTAACCAAAGGTCTTAATATCGGCATTATTTTTGAGGTGCTGGCAGTTATTTTAATTTTTGTGGCAATTTCATCCTTTGAAACCTCGGTTTTTCTAGGCCTGAGCCTGCTTCTTAGCGTGGCTTGCTTAGTTATTTTTGGGCTACTAATGCCAAAGCGTACCTTAAAAGGCGCGGAGCTTAATTGGAAAATCAAGGGTTTTAAGCTTTTTATGGAAACCGTCGATAAAGATCGGGCGGCTTTTTATGAAAAAGAAAATATTTTTGAAAAGTGCTTACCATACGCTATTCTGTTTGGTATGACGAAACTTTGGATTAAAAAGATGCAAGAACTTTATGGTGAGCAGTATTTTGCAAGCCATGTGCCTATTTGGTATACGGGCAATCTTTCAACTTTCAATGCGGACATCTTCGCTAGTACGATGGACAGTCTCTCAGCTGGCATTGCCGCTTCAACTTCAGCGCCTTCCGGCAGCGGTGGTGCTGGTTCAGCTGGTGGAGGTGGTGGCGGAGGCGGGGGAGGAGGCTGGTAAAAAAATGGACTTTTTTCGAAAGGTTTGGTTTAATATGGGTACAATTGTTCTTTAACTTTTTAAAAACTCAAGATTTCTTTGGAGGAGAAAGAATCATGAAAATTAACAATAGCACATCCAAGAAAGAAGTTTTGAATAATGATTCTATATGGTCAAGACTAGCTTCTTTCTTAAGAGCTTTTAAGTCATCACGTTGGGCAGAGTTTTGTACTTATGGCATTTTTTACGGATATCCGGAATGAATAAAATCTTAAACACATGAAAATATTCCTGGTTATTTTAGGAATAAGTTCCTTTGTTGGTTTTTGTCTTTTTTGTCTTAAAAAAGTTTGGAGGGCTTGGACTAATATCGAAAGCTTGTGATTACACTCGCAACCCTTTAAGGCAGTATCTATTAGATACTGCCACTTTTTCTTTCTAGTGGACAAGATGCGCATTTTTTGCAACAATATAGGAACTTGAACAGATAAATCAAGGTTGTCATTCTGTCCGCCAGCTGGCGGATTCAGAATCTACTTTCTTTATTTTATAACGTTTAATGTAATAGAGATGCTGAAACCCTCCCAAGGCGGACAGGCAAGTTCAGCATGACATGGCTTATAAAAGATTAAAAAATTTATTTATATATTTTTATGCAAAAAGTTTTAATAATTGGGGCTAGGGGAATGTTGGGACAAGAATTAGTTTCGCTTTTTAAAAGTGATAGGGATTATAAGGTAACGGCTTGGGATTTTGATAACATCGACGTTACGGATGAAAACCAGGTCAAAGAAAAAATTAGTAAACTTACTCCGAGCATTATTATCAACGCCACTGGCTATAACGCAGTTGATTTGTGCGAGAAAGACAAAGCTGAATTTGAAAAAGCCAAGAAGCTTAACGGCAAAGCGCCGGGGTATTTAGCTAAGCTAGCTAAAAAATTAGATGCAACTTTAGTGCATTATTCCACGGACTACGTTTTTTCTGGCATGCCCGAACTTCCCGAACCAGCTGGTTGCGGAGGATCATGCAACTCTTGTAGTTTGCACGAAGGATTTGTCCCGCAGCTTGGTTTTGATGAGGATGCCATTCCTGAACCAGTTCAAAAATATGGCAAGAGTAAATTAATGGGAGAAATTGCGGTGCAAAAATTTGGCGAAAAATATTATATTATCCGTCTTTCAAAACTCTTCGGAAAACCAGCTAAAGCAAAGACGGCCAAGAAAAGTTTCTTTGACGTGATGTTGGCAGTAGGCAAAAAAAATACTGAGGTCAACGTGGTTGATGAAGAAACAAGCTGCTTTACATATGCCCCAGATTTGGCCAAGAAAACCAAAGAAATTATTGAAGCGGGAAAACCTTTCGGAATTTATCATGTTGCCAATGAAGGCGCTTGCACATGGCACCAAGCAGTTGTAGAATTATATCGGATAGCAAAGCTTAAAACTAAAGTCATTCCAGTTTCCAGCGACGAATTTCCCCGTCCAGCTCAACGACCTTATGTTTCGACGCTCATTAACACCAGGCTCAACCCAATGCGAAGTTACAAACTGGCACTGAGAGAATACTTAAAGAACAAATAAATTTCGAAGCAAGAATTTTGAATTTCGAATCAAGTCGGAATTACCGAATGTTTGAAACATTAAAACATTAGAAATTCTTTCAAAATTCGAAATTCAAAATTCAAAATTACCTTATGTCATTCGATAATCTAAAAAAACAAGACAAGCAAATATACTCAGCCATTACTGGTGAAATCAAACGCCAGCAGGAAGGCATGGAGCTGATTGCGAGCGAGAACTATGTTTCCAAGGCGGTGCTTGAAGCGTTGGGCTCTGTTTTTACGAACAAATATTCTGAGGGCTATCCTGGCAAGCGATACTATGGCGGGCAGGAATTCACTGATCAAATTGAATCTCTGGCCATTGAGCGCGCCAAGAAAATTTTCGGCGCCGAGCATGTCAATGTGCAGCCGCACTCTGGCGCACCGGCTAATATGATTGCTTACAATGCAGTTTTGAAACCGGGCGACACCGTGCTGGGCATGGATCTTTCGCATGGGGGACATTTGACTCATGGTCATCCTTTGACACTTTCAGCTCAGATATATAATTTTGTTGGCTATAAGACAAATCAGGCTGGAGAAATTGACTACGAACAATTGGAGAAATTGGCGCTCCAACATCAGCCAAAATTGATTCTGGCTGGTTTTTCTGCCTATACGAGAAAAATTGATTACAAGAAATTTCAAGCAATTGCCAAGAAGGTTGGAGCAATTTCGATGTTTGACATTGCCCATATCGCTGGACTCATCGCGGGAGGCGTGATTGAAAATCCCGTGCCGTATTTTGATATTGTAACGACGACGACCCATAAAACTTTGCGCGGACCGCGCGGGGGAATGATTATGTGCAAAGCTCAGTTTGCTAAAGCGATTGACAAATCAGCTTTTCCTGGTTTCCAAGGCGGACCACACATGAACAACATTGCCGCCAAGGCCGTGGCATTTGGTGAGGCCCTAAAACCCGCCTTTAAAACCTACGCTAAGCAAGTTATTAAAAATGCTAAAGTTTTGGAAACAGAACTTCGAAAAAGAGGCTTTGAAATCAAGTTTGGCGGAACTGACTATCATATGGTGTTAGTGGATGTAATGGGGAGCAAAGGCGTAACTGGCAAAAAAGCTGAGCATGCCCTGGACGAAGCGGGAATCACAGTCAATAAAAATATGATTCCAGATGATCCTCGCTCTCCGATGGACCCAAGTGGCATTCGAATTGGCGTGCAAGCTGTCACGAGTCGCGGGATGAAAGAAAAAGAGATTAAGCTAATTGCTGGTTGGATTGAAGAAATTATCCTGGCGCATGCAGACAAAAAAGTGCTAGCCCAAATCAGAAAAGAAGTCGTGGCTTTTTGCAAGAAATATCCGATTTATCCAACTGTTTAAAATTACAAATTTAAATTAACAAATTCCAAACAAATTACAAACAAAAAAAATCAATTTTCCAAATTTGGAATTTGAAATTTGTCTTTTGTAATTTACAAAATAATTATGGGGGAAGAAACAATCAAACCAAAAAAACGCAAAATGAAAGGTATTATTTTAGCGGGCGGAACTGCCACGCGGCTTTTTCCAATGACCGCCACGACCAGCAAACAACTTTTGCCAGTCTACGACCGTCAGATGATTTTTTATCCATTAAATACCCTAATCAAAGCTGGGATTAAAAATATTTTAATCATCGTCGCGCCAGAACATTCTGGTCAGTTTCTAAATCTGCTTGGTTCGCTTTTTAAAAAATATGGGATCCATATTACTTTTGAGGTTCAGTCCATCCCGCGTGGACTAGCTGAAGCCCTGACTCTTGGGGAAAATCACATTGGCGATGATAATGTGGCGCTGATTTTGGGTGATAATATTTTTGAAGATGATTTTTCTAAACAAATCAAGGAATTCCGAAGTGGTGGGCATGTCTTTGCTAAAAAAGTTTCTGATCCAGAGCGTTTCGGAGTCGTTAAGTTTAACAAGAATCAGCGCGCCATAGAAATTGTCGAAAAACCGAACGAGTGGATTAGCGATTACGCTGTAACTGGGCTTTATCTTTTTGATAACGATTGCATCGAAATTGCAAAAAATATTAAACCTTCTGAACGAGGTGAAGTTGAAATTACGGAAGTTAATAAGGCTTACCTTAAAAAGAAAAAATTGGAAGTAACCATTTTTGAAGGGGAATGGCTCGACGCTGGAACGCCGGATTCACTTTTAGAAGCTAGTCGGATTGTCAAAGAAAAAGGCATCACCAGAAATTTCCATCCTGTTATTGATGAGGCAATCACTGAGTTTAGTGAGGAATTAAAAGTTTTAAGCAAGAAGAAATTAAAATAATCTTTTTCTGTTGTTTAAAATTGAGTGAGTATACTTTTTATTTTTTCGCTTGAAAGTGGTTTACCTTGGCGTAATTTATCAAAAAAATAAGAAACACTTTCACTGGGATAAAAATAAAAATGTATACGAATGAAATTTTAAACTTCAAAGAAAATAAATTTAAATTAATAACATTATTCCAATAATATGGCTAAAATCACCAAGGCAGTTATTGCAGTTGCAGGTTCGGGCACGAGGCTTTTGCCAGCTACTAAATCAATGCCAAAAGAGATGCTTCCGATTGTAGATAAGCCAATCATTCAGCTAGTGGTAGAGGAATTAGTTGAGGCTGGAATTAAAGATATTATTTTTGTAACTCGTTGGGATAAAAAACCCCTTGAAGATCATTTTGATCACAGCACCGCCCTAGAAGATGACCTGCGAAAAAATGGGAAAGGAAAGTTTGCGGATATGATTGAAGGTATCGCTGAGATGGCCAATTTTATTCACGTTAGACAAAAAGGCCCTTATGGTAATGGAACGCCGGTACTTTCAGCGGCCAGCCTCGTCCTCAACGAGCCTTTCGTTTTTGTTTACGGTGATGACCTTGTCAAATCAAAAGTTTCTTTTACAAAACAAATGCTGGAAGATTTTGATAAAAATGGCAATGCGATGATTTCAGTTCAAGAGGTCCCGCTGGAAGTTGTTAGTCGCTATGGCGTAGTTAAAATAAAGGAAGGCACAAATATAATGGAGGATATTATCGAGAAACCTTCCATTGAAGAAGCGCCTTCGAGATTAGCGGTTTTCGGCAGAATGATTGTCAATCAAGAGATTGTAGATATTTTAAAAAACACTCCACTTGGAAAAGGCAACGAGCTTTGGATGACTGATGCTTTTAAAACTTACGTAGACAAGGGCGGAATTGTCGAAGTTAAGCAGCTCACTGACGGGCAATGGCTCACAACCGGCGACCCACTGAACTATCTCAAAGCTATTTTAGCGTATGCTTTCGATCGAGAAGACCTCAGAAAAGACTTAGACGAATATATTAATCATCTTTACTGCAAAAAATAATCTAAAAGCCCTGTCGCAAGACGGGGCTTTTAAAAATACCTCAAACATTGACTTTTGAGCTTATCTATGAGAAAATAACCAATCAAATAACTAGCAAACTGCGATGATGTATTGGATTTATTTTATTATTTTTACCCTGATCGTTTTTATCCCATCCTTTATCTCAAAAGGCATTTTAGGCCTTAGTATTATTCAAACTCAAGAATACACTATTTTAGGGATGGGAATTCTTGGCTTTGCTTTGTTTACGGTACTAGAAAGGCGTTTAAAAAAAGATGAAGCAGAAAAAATTAAAATGATTGGCCAAATCAGCAGAACTAACCGAGACTTAACTCATTCCTATTCCTATATTGGCGAAATGAATCGAAAGCTTGATATTATTATGAACATCGCGCTTGAATTTCCTAGCACCTCAAGACTTACTGCTAAAAAACAACGGGCTTTTTATAACTCAATCATGGAGGCGATTCAACTATTCGGCAAGTCTGACGAATTTGAAATTCGCTTTGTTAATCTGCTTTCGGGGGAAATTTTAAAAGAGATTAAAAGTAGAGATGAACTTGTGCTAAATTTTTCGCAAAAAAGATGCACTAGTAAATTAAGCATCGTTGAAGATGAACAACTAATTGTCGTACCTTCACCCAAAACTATTGACGATATTTACTCTTGTATTATTTTAAGAAAGAAGGGTGCCCAACGGAACAACGACGACCTTGAAACTATGCGCGTCCTTGCTATGCAGGCCTTGTCGCTTTTCATGTTTATTAACAAAAAAAAGAAAAAAGAAAAGTCTAAACCAAAAAGCGCAACAAAAACTACACCGCTTGATAATTAAAAGCGACTGCGATATAGTGAGAGAAGTTATAAAGTTATAAAGTTAGTATGCCTAAATGATTAAATGTTTAAATGATTAAATGCTTTTATGAAAATTATTTTATTACAAGACGTTAAGAATATCGGGAAAAAAGGTCAAATCAAAGAAGTGCCGGATGGGTACGCTCGTAATTTTCTCTTGGCTAAGAAATTAGCAGCCGTTGCAACTTCAGGTGCAGTCGTCATCGCGCAAAAGGAAGCAGAAAAAAAGGAGCTCATCCTAAAAGAGCAACGAGCTCAGACTCAGAAACTAGCTGAGGCGCTCAGTAAAAAAGAAATTATTATTAAGGCTCGTTCTAAGGATGGCAAACTCTTTGGTTCAATTACCGCCAAAGATATCGCCAGCGAAATTAGAAAATTAAAACTAGAAGTCCCTGAAAAAGCTATCGCAGTCGGACACCTGCGTGAACTCGGGTCGCATGAGGTTAAAATAAATCTAGAACACGGCCTTAGCGTTAAAATTAACGTCATAATTGAATAAGTTTTCTAAATGGTATATACTAGTTTATAGGGGAAGTATCTTTCAACAATATCAAGCAAGCCCGCCCGCATCACTATGTGAAGCGTTGCGGGCAGGGGGTCGCTTTTAGCGACTTTTTGTATATTTTAAATCACTAATCAATACGAATCTGTTCACTAATATTCGCGAATATTCGCGAGTGAATTAGGGTTGATTCGCGATTCATGTTCGCATGGAAAACAGAAAATACATTTTCGTGATGGGGGGAGTTATGAGTGGAGTTGGGAAGGGAATTACGACTTCTTCCATTGGGGCAATCCTGAAAGCGAGAGGTTATAGAGTAACGGCTCTAAAAATTGACCCTTATGTTAATGTGGACGCTGGCACCATGAATCCGACCGAGCATGGGGAAGTTTTTGTCCTTGATGATGGAGACGAAACCGACCAAGATATGGGAAATTATGAGCGCTTTATGGACGTGCAACTGTCTCGAGAAAATTACATGACAACTGGTCGCGTTTATGAGTCAGTTATTCATCGTGAACGTAATTTGGAATACGGCGGGAGATGCGTTCAGGTTGTGCCGCACATTCCCCTGGAAGTAATTGACCGAATCGTAAAAGCTTCAGAAAAAGATAAGTCCGAAATAACTATGATTGAAATTGGTGGAACGGTAGGTGAATATGAAAATATCCTTTTCCTGGAAACAATTCGGCTAATGAAAATTAAAAATCCTGATGACGTGCTTTCCGTGATGGTTAGTTACGTTCCGATGCCGAATAAAATCGGTGAGATGAAAACCAAGCCAACCCAACATGCCGTGCGAACAGTTAATGGTGCCGGAGTCCAACCAGATTTTATTATTGCGCGGAGCGAAGTCCCAATGGACCAAAAACGCAAAGAGAAAATCTCCATGTTTTGCAACGTAGGCGAGGAATACGTCATTAGCGCCCCAGACGTCGATAATGTTTACGAAGTTTTGCTTAATTTTGAACGTGATAATCTATCTGAATTAATTTTAAAGAAGTTACGCTTAGAAACTAGAACTTCCGACCTTTTGCAGTGGAAAAACTTAGTCGAAAAAATTAAAATGACTGAAGATAGTGTCACGATTGGGATTGTCGGTAAATATTTTGGCACGGGAGATTTTGTTTTATCTGATGCTTATCTATCAGTTATTGAAGCGATTAAGCATGCTGGTTATCAAGCCGGAGTGAAAACCAAAATAGATTGGATTAACAGTGAACTTTTTGAAAAAGAGCCAGAAAAACTTGATTCGCTTTCGCAATATGACGGAGTTTTGGTGCCAGGTGGCTTTGGTGGACGCGGGATTGAAGGAAAAATCAAAGCGATCCAATTTTGTCGAGAAAATAAAATTCCATTTTTAGGCATTTGCTATGGCATGCAACTAGCCGTGATTGAATATGCTCGCAACGTTTTGGGACTGGCTGATGCTAACACCACCGAAGTTAATCGCCAGACATCTAGCCCCGTCATTGATATTATGCCAGAGCAGAAAAAGAACTTAGCAGATGGAAACTATGGAGCTACGATGAGATTAGGAGCTTATCCAGCTAAACTTGAAGAGGGAACTATCGCCAAGAGTCTATATGGCCAAGCTGAAATTTCAGAGCGCCACAGGCATCGTTGGGAGGTTAGTCCTGCTTATATTTCAAAAATCGAAACAGCTGGACTGGTTTTTGCTGGTAAATCTCCGGATGGAAAATTGATGGAAATTATTGAACTGCCAACTTCTCAGCATCCTTTCTTTATCGCCTCGCAATTTCATCCCGAATTTAAATCAACGCCGCTCAGGGCCCATCCTTTATTCTTTGGTTTTGTCAGCGCCGCCAAGAAGCGAAGTGAAAAAAAATAATCAGTAACCAGTAGTTAAGTTCTAATTGTTCTAGTTGTGGTAAATGTTGTCTTTGTTTGGATGCTTAGATGCTTGCTTGAATGATTAAATGTTTGAATGCTTTTATGTTAAAATGACCTTATGTCTGAAGAATATCTCGACCTTGTTGATGAAAATGGGAAATTAACCGGCGAAAAAGAACTTCGCAGTGTTTGCCATGCCAAAGGTTTATGGCATCGGACCGTGCGAATTTATTTGTTTAGGAAGAGGGATGATGAAGTAGAATTACTAATTCATTCATTTTTGATCAAGAGGAGGACAAACCCTAACATGTGGACTGCT
>CAILTR010000089.1 GCA_903837175.1 uncultured bacterium | reverse complement strand
AATATTTTTGGAACTTTGACCGTCTTAGGCGTATTCCTGCTGGGAAGCGAACTTTTTGGAACTTATTTAGCAGGCTTAATTGGCGCTTGGCTAACAACCTTTGCTTATTGGGCGATTAACTTTTCGCGGATTGGTTTTCGCGCCGTAATGGTACCTTTTATTTTAACTTTTGCTTTTTACTTTCTTTACCGCGGACTGCGCACTAAAAAACTACACGATTTTATTTTCGCTGGCCTCATTTATGGTTTAGGCCTCCATACCTATATTGCCTTTCGGGTGTCACCTTTGGTTTTAATTATGCTTTTTATTTCTTTGCTTATCACGCGTGAAAACTTTTTGAAAAATTTTTGGAAACACACGTTAGTTTTTATCATCGCCATGTTTATTACTTCCGCACCGATGCTCCTAGATTTTTTCCATTTTCATCCCGAGCATTACGCGTCGCGCACCAGCGAAATTTCAATTTTAAATCCTGCTACTAACCAAGGGCATCTGTTACCCCTGCTGGGGAAAACTTTTGGGCTATCGCTGGCGAAATATAATTTCTGGGGTGATCAGAATATGCGTCAAAACTACCCACCCTATCCAATTCTTAATCCCATCACAGGAGTTGCTTTCCTAATTGGGCTGATTTATATTTTCAGCAAATTTTTTCATTTACTTTGGAGCCGCTTCAGAAAAGGCATCCGTGACAAAAAATTAGAAGTCTATGTTTTGATTCTAGCTTGGTTTTTTACCTTATTAATTCCGGAGTTTTTAGCAGCTGAAGGAAATCCCCAAGCCCTCCGCGCAATTGGAACAATTCCAGTAGTTATGTTGATTGCGACCTTACCCTTTTTATGGATTATTCGAAAAATAAACTCCTTTGGACATTCTTTTAAAATCTTAGTTATTTCAATGCTTATTTTCGCTTTTGGTTTTATTGCGATTTTCGACACGGTTAAATATTTCTTCTTTTTTGCGAACAATCCGAAACAAAAAGAAGCTTTTGATGCGAACCTTACTGATGCGGCTTATTGGACTAATAGCTTAGACAATTCTACTGAAAAGTATATCCTAGCTGATGAATACACTTTGCGACCCCAGTAATTTATTAGTCATGACACAAAAAATATTTTCTATACTTGGCCAAGTCACCTAGATTTTATTGCCCCTCAGACAAATAACTTTGTTATTCTACTGCCTGATCCAAAAGCTGAACTCATTAAACAGGTTCAAGAAAAATTTCCAAATTTAAAAATGTACGAACACGGAAAACAGAACGTTGACTTATTTAT
This sequence comes from uncultured bacterium, assembly GCA_903837175.1. Lineage (GTDB taxonomy): Bacteria > Patescibacteriota > Minisyncoccia > Moranbacterales > GWC2-37-73 > CAIPMZ01. The sequence continues at coordinate 7,590 of CAILTR010000089.1, read as the reverse complement.
TGAATTTAAGCCTTAATAAATTTGGAGACATATGTTGGTTCAGCGTCTCCGACCTGAACCCGAAAAGTTTCTTAAATTTAATAACTAATCAAATTTAAATAAGAATTCAAATAAGAATGACATGGTTCAAGTCAGAGACTTTGAACCAACAAAGAGCAGTCGAAGCCTGTCTGCCAGCTTGTCTGCCGATAGGCAGGTAGGCAGGGATCTGCATTAAATTACAAATGACTCAGATTCTTCGACTGCGTTCATCCTCCCCTTGGTCGGACTCACTTCGCTCAGAATGACACACGCCATGATTAAACATAATTAAGCCTAAATAAAAACAAACAAATCTATGGAAAAATTCTTAACTAAACACTCCAAGCTCATTGTCGCGGGCATCCTCACTTTCTTTGCGGTTATTTCGATTTTAAATGCTAATAATGATAGCGCAACTTTCGATGAAGTAGCGCATATCCCAGCGGGCTATAGTTACGTTTCTCAGCATGACACGCGCCTTAATCCGGAACATCCCCCGCTCATTAAAGACCTAGCTGGCTTGCCGTTGCTTTTCCTGCATTTAAATTTTGATACCACCCAACCTTTTTGGACCGGCGAGCTTCCTAATATGTGGGATGAAGGTCAGTGGGCTGCTGGTAGGCATTTACTTTATGAAGCTGGCAACAACGCTGATCAAATTATTTTCTGGTCTCGCTTGCCGATTGTTTTGCTTTCTATCCTCCTGGGTCTTTTTCTTTTTAAATGGGGAAAAGAAATGGCGGGAACTTCCGCTGGAATTTTCGCGCTCGCCCTTTACGCTTTTGATCCTAATATCTTGGGCCACAATCATTTCGTCACTACCGACTTAGGCGTCGCGGCTTTTCTAACTTTCGCTTTTTATTATTTCTTAAAATTCCTGAAAAATCCTTCTGGGAAAAATATCCTCTTGGGTGGTTTTTTCCTAGGCCTCTTATTGGTTAGCAAATTTTCTTCTATCGTAGCGCTGCCAATTTTTGGGCTCGCTTTAATTGTTTACAGTTTAGCTAAAAATAATCGCGACGGAGAAAATAATTGGAGAACTCGCCTGGCTAGTTTAGGCAGTTATCTCTTAAAAGCCCTGGGAGCTTTTGCGGTAGCAGCTATCGTGATTTGGTTTGTCTATAAAGCCAATAGCTTTGCGATGCCGAAAGAAACTTTCGCGAAAACTATTGATTTTTTCTTTGCCGTCGAAGACGCTAATCCTAAGGCAACGATTACCAATCATGTTCTCCATAGCCTAAATAATTCCAGCTTGACTCGTCCCTGGGCCACTTACGCTTTTGGGCCAGCCTGGATGGTTAAGCGCGTCGTCGGAGGCAATGGCGCTTACTTTATGGGCAAGGTTGGTAACGGTTTTACCGCTTATTTCCCAACCGTCTTTTTAATTAAAGAAACTCTCCCGTTTTTATTCTTGGCCCTTTTCGCCCTTGGTTATACGTTTAAGCAAATCATAAAATCTTCCCTGCAATTTAAAAAAATCAAAAGCAAGCTTGCCAACTTTCTACGTAAATCCGTCGTTGAATATTCGATGCTTGCCTTTATTATTCTCTACGCTTACTTAAGTATTCAAGGTGGCCTTAATATTGGCTTTCGCCATCTCTTCCCAATCCTGCCCTTCGCGTACTTGCTAATCGCAAAAAAAGTTTTTGAATTTACCCACACCAAAAAATCTAAGAACCATCACATCTTAGCGATCGCCGTTTCCCTTTTAGTTTTATGGCAAATTGGCGCCACGGTTTTCGCGTATCCGAGTTATACTTCTTATTTTAACGAATCAATTGGTGGCAGTAAAAACGGTTACAATTACGTCACAGATTCAAATACGGATTGGGGTCAAGATTTAAAGCGCTTAAAAATTTGGCTAGACCAGCATCCTGAAATTGATAAAATTCACGTCGATTATTTTGGGGGCGGTAATCCAAAACTACTGCTTGGCGCTAAATATGTGCAATGGTGGGACAGTATGCGTCCAGTTCAGCCAGGCTGGTACGCTATTTCGGAAAATTTCCTGATGGGCAGTATTTATGATAGTAAAAAAACCAGCGAGGATAGTTATCGCTGGACTCAAAACTTTAAACCAGTTGCCCAGATTGGCAAATCAATTTTAATTTACTACGTACCCGATAATTCATTAGCTCAGTAAAAACTAGCCGTTAAAAAAGCCTTCTCGAAATGTGAGAAGGCTTTTCTCTATTTTTAAATTTCCGCTGAATATGGAAGTGCTTTAATATAGTTCTCCATAAACTGCCAATCAGGATTTCCAGCTTCATCGACAGGAAGTTTAATTTTTTCAAGAGGCAGACGCATAAGTCTCACTTGCCTGCCATAAGCGTATTTATATTTCAATTCACTTAAAATAGTTATTAAAAACGAAGCACTATATTTATTTAACGTAAAACCAACCGGCAAAAGAGTGTGAACATTATCATCACTAAAATAGTTATAATCATGATAAAAAACATTAAAAAACATATCAATGGTTATCTTATTTTCAAAAATCTTTTTCTTTTTATTAAAAACCTCCAGGGAAATTTTTTCTGAGACGCCATTGTTATTTTCGCCAGCAGTTACTAGCGGGATATTACCAGTAATTCTATCTGGTTTAGTTAGCCTTTCACCTTTTTCAAAAGTAAACAAATCACCCAAATTAAACCACTGCCACTGCTCAGATCTTAATTCTCTTAGTTGTTTCTCGGAATCTTTGTTTTTTAATAAAAACTCCGCCATCTCACTTTTCCCATTTTGAAATAGAAAAGAAGCCATCTTTATAGAATCTTTAATAAAATTTATTTTTCTAAGCTTTGAAAAATCTGTTTCAAGATAAGCCTCCGCACACCATTCATCTTCTTTTAAAACTTTCTTCCAAACACTATTACCAACTACGCTCTCACGACGATACATAGCAAGCCAATTTCGACGAATATCCGGCCAATCCTCCGTTGGAATTCTTCCTTGTATTTTATCTTTCCTAAATCCATCATTCTTCCAATACCCAAACCAAGTTTCATGACATGGGTCGCTACCGTGCGGAGTATGGGCCGTGAAAACCATAATACAAGTAACTGTGCCAATAGGATAAAATAAATCATCTGGCATACTCATTACCGCCTCAAGCCGATGCTCTTTTAATAATTTTTCTCTAAGTGGATGTTTTGTATCAATAGCAAGTGACATGGGAACAATAACAATCCCGGTTGAATTTTTAGTTAAACCTTCGAGCATCCGAATAATAAAATCCCATTCATGCAAGTTATCACCCTTCTGAGAATAAGGTGGGTTCATAAAACCAACACTGGCTTTATTTTGAATTTTTTCAAAAAGACTTTCATCAAAGCAAGATCCCTGATATAAGTTAGTCTTTCCATCCCCGCGTAGAATCATATTTGAAACTGCTAGCGCAAACATTTGAGGTTCTTGTTCAATTCCAATTAGAGAATTTTCCAAAATCTTCTTCTTTTCATCTGCACTAACCTTCTCAGTCATTTTTTTCATTGCTGAAATCAGAAATCCGCCCGTACCACAGCAAATATCTAAAATTACTGAATTTTTATCCAGCTTAGCAAGTTCAGCGAACAAATCAGTAATATGCTTTGGAGTCAGTACGATCCCGAGACCTTTTCCATCTCCACCAGTATAACGGATAAACTCGCCATAAAAATTTCCAATGATATCGAAATCATAATGATCTTTAGTAAAAGGTCGTACATGGATATATAAATCATCGACAATATGCAGAAGTGGCGATTCATTTCTCTTTTGATCTATTTTTTGCAATTCTGGATGATGCGAAATAAAACTAAATGCATTAATCACAGCTTTTTTCTTTGTTTCATGAGTATCTCCTAACTCCGCTTTTTCAATAACTTTTTTTATTGAATTAAAAGTTTCACTCGCCAGTTCAATGCCTTCATATTTCTTATAGGCAACCTCGAAGCCCTTATCCATTAAAGCCAATAAAATTCCGCTGACTAAAAGAGGTTTTTGGGCTTCAGTGATTTTAGCATAATCTCGCATGTAGTTATGGAGCTCCCGAGAAAATTTCATTAGGTCGCTATGACGTGATTTCGCTAAAATAGGATCAAAGGTTGCTCGCTCAAGATACCTCTCCCAAGTAATAATAGCTTCAATTGGCTGATCATTTTCATCGCAAAGTACACTCGCTTTTTGCACACCTTTTGGATGAAGAAAGGTATTTATTTTTAAATCATCCTCCGCTTGACCACTTGCGCCAATCGCAATCACATTAAATTCTCGGGACAAATAACTTGCGTAAAGCAAGGCTCCATCAACAGCATAATCTTTAAACAAATTAAGCTCTTTTGATTGATGCTGTTTACTATTAGCTTTACATTCAATTACTATTATGAAATCTTTATTATCTTTTTTAGTAATAATGAATTCTGGTTTACCAGCCCCATTACCAGATTTGCTGGCGCTTCGAAGCAATTTATCGATGGTTGGATTTTGACTTTTTTGTTCTTCTATTAAAAAATCCTCAGCCTCAATAAAGCCCGCTTTTTCAAGTTTTTTTAAAATAATTTTTTCAGTTATCCTTTCATTATTACTCATATTTTTATCATAACATAAAAAATAATTCTTTAACTTCTAACTCTTAGTGTTATTCTAACATTATAACCCATGCCAGGCAACTATTAGTTATCCACAGCTTTACTTTTATCCGTAGCCTGGCTGTCGGTATTTTCTGCGACTGGCTGACTATTAAGCCGATAGAAAACCTTGTTTTCGGTCCGTAAGTCGATATAAGTTAAATCCGATTGCTGAGTTTCCAGCGGTTCTTTTTTTAAAATAATCGCTAGCGTTTTAATGGCGCTCTCGAGCGGAAATTGGGTTGAGAAATATAACTCGCCGCCTTGGGTAATTTTTACATTAACTTCATCCGCCATTAGCGACGGCGTCCAAAAATCATTTTCGACTGTAAGATTAATCCGCCCAAGCGCCTCCTTCAACGTTGAAACATATTGAATATAAGTTTGATCAAGAATTTCATCGCCAAGTTTAATCGCTTCAGGGCTACTGTCTGAAATTTTAATAAGGTTATTCTGGGTTAGCTCTGGCGAATTAAAATCGGCCTCGCTGTACGCCACCCCATTTTCATCAATTAAAAAACACGCCTCGCCATTACAAAAAACCAGGAGGGCTTTTCGCTCTTGCAAGGTAATTTCCAAAGTATCGGGAAACTTTTTTACAACCGAAACGCTTTTTATTTTTCGGAAATGCCCAGCTAGTAATTTCTCAACGGCACTCTTACTTACCAGCAAAAAATTATCTTTAGGAATTATTTTTAAAATTTTTCCCTGTTGCTGGTCGCCAATGACCTTTTTAATTTCTTCGACGCTTAGTTCGCTGTTGCCTACAATCACCAATTTTGAAATTTTCAGATAAGTTGAGAAAAACAAAACGTAACCCGTCACGGCTAAAAAACAAACCAGCAAAATATAGAAAAGTACCCTCGCAAAAATTTTGCCAAGCGGGCTTTCTTCGCCGTCACGCCTTTCCTTTTTCAAATGAGCGCCGGTGCAGTTTTGGAGATATCTTTTTTTAGGTGACAACATGTTATTTTTTATTTTTTTACTTTTTGAAATAAATTCCAGGGTTAACTTTTCTTTTAATAGAAAAGTTACAAAAGAAATCCCGACACGTGCTCGTTGCTGGGGCAAAGACTTCACTCTTCGCTAAAAATTCCCGTTGCACTTTTTCTGCTGAAAAAGCTCGCTTGAAATTTTTTACGCTCATCAATCGTCTTTTGCCTACGCACTGCGCAATGTGCGGAGAGGGTACAAAATACAAAAATTCATAGATCTGTGGGTTCTTCGTAAATTCGCATCGGTAAGATTTTGATCAGATATCGATAAACAAAACTTCCAACAATAACCGGCCATTTGCGTTAGTACTTTTCAGGAGCGTCATACTCTCTTGAATCTTTTTAATCACCTCGTATAAATTATTCCGCACCTGCTCGTCGGCGTTTGAGAGCGCATCAATTCTCAGGAGCCAAATCCAAGCGTTAAAAATTTCCAGCGTTTTTTTCGTATCCTTTGAAAATTCTTCCGCTAGTTGTAACTTTTCCCCCAGCGTACCTGCTCTTAATTTTTCCAGCTGTTGTTTTTGTTGTCGGCGTGCTTCCAGGATTTCAGGTTCAGCTAGCATAGAAATCGCTAGCGCCGGTCGACCCATCGCCAGCGTCGGAATATCGCTTGCAAAATTAATTTCTCCGCCAAAAGCTTGCGTCAGTTCAACCTGATTTACTAAAGAAAAATTAAGCTTTTCGCAGCGCGATTGGACGGTCGGCAGGATTTTATCCAGCTCACTTGTCACTAAAATTAAAATTGAAGTTTGGTTTGGTTCTTCTAATAGTTTTAGGAGCGCATTTTGGGCTGAGTTATTCAGCCGATGCGCATCTTTTACAATCAAAACCTTGTACTTTCCGTGATAAGGATAAAGACTGAGTTTTTGTTGGGCCTGCCGAATCGCCTCAATCGAGATATCTCGCGTTTTAATAACCTCTTTTTTTTCAACTGTTTCCGGTTCAATCAAAATTAAATCCAAGAGCGCCTGTTTATCTTGAAATTCTGTGTCCAAGTTAAGCTGACTGCCGCCAATCGCCGCCTGCGCAAAAATTTTCGCCAAAGTGGTCTTCCCAACTCCCTGAGGCCCCGCAAAAATATAGGCATGATTTAAAGAAGCGTTTTTAACACTTCTCCTGAGAAATTCAACTGATTTTCTATTACCTATAAACTCCATATTTGCTATAATTTTAAATTTTAAATTTAAAGTTTTAAATGAATTTTAAAATTTTCAATGATAAATTTTTAAACATTTTTTCATTTAGATTTGATTTAAAATTTAAAATTTCAAATTTGTTTTTTGCTTAATAAATTCCCTCAACTCCTCATCAAACCGTTCCCTACTAAATTCTGCCCCTCTTTTTTTAATTATTTCTTTATCATAGTTTTTTTCATTGTCCAGAAATCTACGTACGCCGTCGGCTAAAACTTCGGGAGTTTGGGCATCAAAAAATTCGCCAGTAATACCCTCCTGTACAGTTTCTAGCACGCCACCTTTGCGATAAGCAATCACAGGCACCCCAAAGTTCATGGCTTCCACTGCCGTAATTCCAAAATCATCTTCTGCCGAAAAAATAAAGCCTCTCGCCTTTTCATAATACTGCCTTGTCACCTCATCAGATTGCCAACCCAGAATCCTTACATTCTCCTTGGCAATTTTTCTAAGATATTTTTCCTGCTGACCTTGTCCAATCACAACCAAAGGCAAGCCTAATTTATTAAAAGCCTCGACTACAACGTCAACTTTTTTGTAGGGGGAAAGACGGGAAACAATCAAAAAGTAATCGCCTAGCTTATAGCTTTTAGCTTCATTAGCTTTTAGCTTCTCAGCTTCAACATCTCTACCGTCATCGCAATCCGCCCAGGGCGGAGTGGAAAAAGATTTGCCTGGCAAAATTCTGGATTGCTTCGGATGATTACATCCTCGCAAAGACACATCCCCTTCTGTTTTTTCTTGGTTTTTGTTTATTGTATTTTGGTTATT
>CAILTR010000088.1 GCA_903837175.1 uncultured bacterium | reverse complement strand
TTTTTCACCCTTGATAGCTGTGAGAGCTACTTGGGCTTTTTCTTGGGCGCTGAAGGTTTTGTGTGTTTTGGTCATAAATTTGAGTTAATATTTCCCTCTAAGTTTAGCATATTTCGTGTGCAGATTTATGGGACCATTATAGGATTTATGAGTTGCCCAGGCTACACTAGCTACACTAATCCCCACAAAAGAGCCAGAGAACAAAGAAGAAAGGCAGAGAAAAAAGAAAAAGCAATCCAAGCACAAGGAACGTCCTCATTAGAAATGGCACTTCTTGCAATAAAAAAGGCTAGCACGCCTATTCTTCCTGAAAAAATAAGAGCGCCCAGAGAGATGAGTATCCACGCTAGAACTGGTCCGGATGAGGTTTCTATCCATTTACTGAAAAATCCATCAAAAAATGAGGCGGAAGATGAGCATCACCTTTTAGCTAAAGCCAACGGTGGTGGGAATGAAGACCGTAACTTGCACAGAGATCGGGTCACTAAGCATCGCGCCTGGCACACGCTCTTTGGAATTTTTCACCCCCGAGCTGTTGCAAAGGAGAGTAACAAATGGATTCAGCCTGACTGGCAAATGATCGCCGTTCCAGTAAGGGCTGAGCTATATAAATTAGCAAACGGGGAAAAACACGTTTGCAAAATTTATGATTTAGCAGACCATCTAGCGATGTCTAGACAGTCTTAAGCAACTTATCCCAACAAAGAGCCAGACATGAAAATGTCTGGCTCAAATTTTATCCGTTTTCTTATCCAAAAAAGTGTGACAGAAGTCTGCGATCGCAGACTTCTGTCACACTTTTAAAAGACTGCTATTTCTTCAAGTACTTATGAATGCTGTGGACGGCAATCGCGCCTTCAGAGGCGGCGGTGACAATTTGTTTAAATTTATCGCTACCCGTCGTAATGTCCCCAGCAGCCCAGATACCTTTGCGATTAGTTTTTCCGCTCGGATCAATTTTAAGATAGCCCGCTTCATCAGTTTCAATTCCTAAATTTTTAACTAATTCTATATTCGGATCGCTACCAATTTCTACAAAAACGCCATCCACTTTTAAAGTGTCCGCACCTTTAAAAGGGCTATCCAATAAAAGCTCCTGGACTTTTTCAGCGCCCCTAATTTCTTTAACGTTCGTATTATATAAGACTTCAACTTTAGGATTTTTCTCTAGCGCCGTGGCCCAAAAAGATTCGCAACGAATTTTTTCTCCGCGATAAATCACGAAAACTTTTTCCGCGATATCGCCAAGGTAAACCGCAGCTCCGGCCGCGCTATCGTTGCCACCCACTACCGCTACCGTTTTTCCGCGATAGAAAAAGCCGTCGCAAGTCGCGCAATAAGAAACGCCCTTACCCGCAAATTCTTTTTCGCCGGGAGTTCCTAGGTGGCGATGTTTGGTTCCCATCGCTAGCAGAATTGTTTTCGCCTCAATTTTTTCGCCATTGCTTAAAAAAAGTAAGTAGCCTTCCTCTTTAGCTTCGATGGTATCAACCAGCGCCAAAATATTTTTCGTGCCATAACTTTCCGCGTGAGCACTTGCTTTCATTGCAAATTCATAACCAGTGATTTTTTCGCTGCCCAGCCAATTTCCAATTTCATGCGTCTGCGTCGTCAGTCCCCCAACAATCCCGCCAATCACTACATTTTTAATTCCATAACGCGAGGCATAAACCGAAGCCGAGAGTCCAGCTGGGCCTGCGCCAATAATAGCAAGATCAAATGATAGACTCATGTAAAACATATAACATGGAACATGGAACAAAAAAAATGCCATGCCCATTTTATGATTAATACCCTTTAAAATAATTATTTCAAAATTTTATTTTATGCCTATTTTATAAAAAAATCTTGCATCTCATGTTCCATGTTATGTGTTCCATGTTCTATATTCTCACTTCATCTTAAAAAGACTTTTCAAATATTTTTCATCAATGCTTTTTTTACCTTTTTCCCAATTGCAAACAAAATCATTTTTCAGTAGTTCGATCCCTAACATCGAAACCGCCTCCCGAATCGCCGTGATTTGGGTAATAATATCAATGCATTCTTTCTGCTCCTCCACCATTCTGCGAATTCCCTTGAGTTGTCCTTCCACCCTCGAAATTCGATTCAGAATTTTTTCTTTGACAATTTCTTTATCTTTTTGCGAAACTATTTTTTTTATCATATATTTGTAAATTGAAAATTGATCATTGAAAATTTTATTACATACCTCCTAGGGGTATTTTAACACAAACTCTTTATCTGTCAAAAATATTTATCTCAAAAAGTAAACCGCAACAATAACTAGCGCCAGCGCCAAGCGATACCAAAGAAAAGGAGCGTAGCCGACTTTTTGGATGAAGCGAAGCATATATTTGATTGCCAAGTAGCCAGTAATCGCCGAAGCAAGGATTCCAAAAAGAATTGGGGTATCAACTCCAGTCTTGAGCAATTGCGGAACTTTTACAATCGCGGCGCCAAAGATAATCGGCGTTGAAAGTAAAAAAGAAAAACGCGCCGCTTGCTCACGAGAAAGTCCCAAAAAAAGTCCAGTCGTCATCGTAGCGCCAGAGCGTGAGACTCCGGGAATAATCGCCACCGCCTGAGAGAGCCCAATTAAAAGAGCGTCTACCTTGGTTAGCTTCCCGATCTCCCTACGATGCGTAGCATACTTATCCACCAGATATAAAATCAAACCAACCACGCTCAAAGTCAATGCAATCAAAAGTGGACTGCGAAAAGCCTCCTCCGCTTTACTGTCAAAAAGTATCCCAAAAATTGCCCCTGGAATCGACGCAATAATTAAAAGCAACAAAGTACTTGAAGGATAATTTATTTTTTTTGAAGATTGAAAATTAATTTTTGAAAATTTATTGAAAATTGAAAATTGTGAATTGAAAATTATTATCATCCAGTCTCGCCAGAAAAACAAAACCACGGCTATCAGGGTTCCGACATGAAGCGCCACGTCAAAGGAAAGGCCCGGATCGCTCCAGCCAAAAAACCACGGCGCCAAAATCAAATGCGCCGTCGATGAAATCGGCAGAAATTCACCCAAACCCTGAAGAATGCCAAGAATAATAGATTGGAAAATAGACATAAATTTATTTTAAGATAAAACAGTTATTATGCGTATTATACACGATAAATTTTGAATTTCCAATTTTGAATTTTTAATAAATTTAGAATGTTTTAATTTTTGAAACATTAGAAATTCAGATTTGATTCGAAATTCAAAATTGGAAATTCAAAATTATTTCATCTTATTTCCTCCCAACTAGCAAAATATTACGCTTATTTACAATCTCGCATCTTTCAATTTCAAACCCCGCTTCCGTAAAAAGCTTGCGCAATTCCCCCCTTGTGAAAGCGTGGTGAAAACGCCAAAAACGCTGACCTTGATTATCCGTAAAAGAAATCTCGCAGTCGTTCCAATCCAGCTGGCTTTTGCCAAATAATTTCCTTAGCCAATTTCGCAAAATATTCTTACGATATTTCCGCTGAAAAAGATACCAGACTGTAATTATAATCTGCCCACCAACTTTTGTTTTCTTATAAAGCTCTCTTGCAATCTCCTGCCGATATTTTTTCGAAGGAAAATGATGAAAAACCGCGATGCTGTAAATAGTATTGAAAAAATTGTCCGCAAGTGGTATAGTGCTTTGAACGGGACTGATTTTAGAAAAGTGTAAATTATCGCCTTTATACTGCGCTTGGGCATAATCAATCAGACTTTGAGAAATATCGAGACCGTAGTAGTTAATATTTTTAGAGCTAATCAGCTCCAGCAAGCGTCCATTTCCACAGCCGTAGTCCAAAACCGTCTCACCCGCCTTTACGCAGTCCCCGATAAATTCTAACCCGCGCCAAAAATGTTTTCTCGTTTGAGAAAATTTCTGACTAATTAAATCATAGCCAATCTCAGTTTCCTTTAATATTTTTTCTGCAATTTCTTTTTTCATATGAATTCAGCTTACGACAATTTTATCATCTCGGCAATCGACGAGCTTCCCGCAACCCAGGAGGAATTTTTACAACTGAAGAAAAAACTTTCCAAGCAATATAAATTACCAATTCCAACTAATGCAGATTTGCGCGATCGTTATAATGATTTGGTCTTGGAAAATGTGGTTAAGCCTAATCCAGCTTTTGAAGCAATTTTACTTAGCCGACGGATTCGAACCCAATCTGGCGTAGCCGTAGTAGCGGTGCTAACTAAAGCTTATCCTTGTCCAGGCAAATGCATTTATTGTCCGAGTGAAAAAGAAATGCCAAAAAGCTATCTTTCTAATGAGCCGGCCGTAATGCGCGCGATTGATTCGCATTTTGACCCATATTTACAAGTCCAAAATCGTCTGCGCTCACTGGAACTTAATGGGCATAAAACCGACAAAATCGAACTAATCGTGATGGGCGGAACTTTTTCTTACCTGCCGAAAGCTTATCAAAAAAGATTTATCACGAGGTGTTTTCAGGCGTGTAATGAATACAATAAAAGTTATAAAGTTCATAAAGTTATAAAGTTCATAAAGTCTCTGGATGAAAAACTTTTGAGTGAACAGCGAAAGAATGAAAAGGCCAAGCATCGAATTATCGGGCTGACCTTGGAAACCCGGCCGGATTATATTGACGAAAAAGAAGTTCTCAATTTTCGAGAGCTTGGCTGCACGCGCGTAGAACTTGGCGTGCAAAGCATTTATGATGATGTTTTACTTCTCAATAAACGTGGCCATCTCATTGCAAGCACGATTAAAGCCACTAAATTGCTCAAGGACGCTGGCTTTAAGATAAACTATCATATGATGCCAGGCCTCCCAGGATCGACCCCTGGGCGCGATTTTGAGATGTTTAAAAAACTTTTCAAAGATTCCAATTTCCAACCAGACATGCTTAAAATTTATCCCACTGTCATCTTGAAAGACAGCTTACTTTACAATCTTTGGAAAAAACAAAAAACAAAAACGCGACAGAAGTCTGCGATCGCAGATATGTGTCACACTTCTGGAAAATTAGAAAACTATAAACCATTAACAAATCGAGTTTTTGAAAAATTGGTTTTGAAAATCAAGAACGAAGCTATTGTGCCCTATGTTCGCATTGCACGTTTGATTCGAGATGTGCCAACTTCCTCGATCGTAGCTGGCCCAACTATTTCCAATCTGCGTCAAATTATCATCCCCGAATCAAAATGCCCCTGCATCCGTTGTCGCGAAGTCCGCGAAGGTTATACAATTAAAGACCTGCCCGCAATGCTTCCAGATAACAAAGTAAAAAATATCTCGAATAAACTATCAGAAAAGAAAGATGAAATTAAAAGCCAAAGCGATATAGCGATGCAGGCGGGATCAATTGTTCTAAACCGAATTGACTATCCAGCTTCTGACGGAAAAGAAATTTTTCTGCAATATGTCAGCCCAGACCCGCATCACGTCGACGAACAGAAATCTCCGCGAGTCGAGGCGGGCAAGCAAAAACTTTTTGCGCTTTTGCGCTTGCGATTCCCCCGTGGAGGCTCGACCACCACAATGGAGGTCGAGCCTCCACGGGACTACAATGATAAATTATACAAACTCCTGCCCGTCCTTAAAAACGCCGCCCTCATTCGTGAAGTCCACACCTATGGCAAAATGACTCAAATTGATAAAAAAAATAATGTAGGCCCTCAACATATCGGGCTTGGAAAAAAACTCCTCCTCGAAGCTGAGCGGATTGCCAAAGAAGAATATGGCCTCAAGAAGATTGTCGTAATTTCAGGAGTTGGAGTTAGGGGTTATTATCGCAAAGCTGGTTATAAATTGAAGGATACTTACTTGGTTAAAAAGTTATAGCTATTATAATTGTTCTAGCTATTCTAAATGTTCTAAATGCTGTAATTGTTGTAATTGTTTAAATAAAAAACTATATGCCAAAAATAATCATTGCCTCGGGGCCAGTCATTATTGAAAATAATAAAAGCTTGCCGGTGTTGCTGGCAAGCTTTTATTTTCATTCTTTCGAATGAAAATAGATTTTTTCGTCCATTTCTCTTGCATCAAATCTTGCCCTTCCTGAATCAGGACAAATGCAAGGACTTTCGTAATGGACAATTTCTTTTCGTTCTGGGTTATAAGAAAAAAGATCATAACCCCAATTACCACTCACTTGCTCTTTCACAGAACAAACTGGGCTTAGATTAGATGATTGCTCATTCATACATAACTCCCTTTTATTTTTTAAGACAGTTAGGCAAACATAACTTAAAATTATATCAACGAACTAATATTTTTAACTATAAAAACTACCACCAAAATCTGCTCGTGTCAAGACAGCAGCTTTTCAGGCATTAGCTTTTTAGCTTTGGGGATAATTCAATTTACCTTACAAGCTAAGTAACTAATGCCTAAAAAGCTAATCTACCCTGCCAACTGCCCACAAGCCCCCTTGATTTCCTCGCCCAAGCTTTTCCGAATGGTAGCGTTAATAAAATATTTTTCCAATTCTTTTTTGAAAAGTTGCGTTCGAGTTTTTGAAGAAGGCTTAAGGTCTGCACTAGTGGCGTTATAGCGAATTAAATTAACGTGAAGTAGTTGCATATTACCAACAGCATGCAAATACTGCGCCAGCATTTTTGCGTCCAGCGCGCTGTCATTAACTCCCTCAAGCATAATGTATTCTAAAAAAACTTTCCGTTTGGTCACTTCGAAATATTTTTGCAAAGCTTTTTTCAAACTTTCCAGATTATCCACCTTATTAACTGGCATATAAAGGTCGCGTTTTTCATCGCTAGCAAAATGAAGCGAAATTGCTAAATTTACCTGCGGAAACTCGCTTGCCATTTTTTCAATCCCACTGGCAATCCCGGCGGTTGAAACCGAAAGACTCCTTGCGCCAAAGCCAAACAATTTTTCATCCGTTAAATCCTTGATACTCTGCGAAACATTTTCCCAATTATTGAAAGGCTCGCCCATACCCATATAGACAATATTGTTTACAATATTGTAATTTCCAAATTCCCTGCCTACCGGACAGGCAGGTAAATTACAAATTCCAAAAGGCTCAAAATTATTTTTTTTATTATTTTCAATACCGCTTGATTTGGAATTTGTAATTTTTAATTTGTAATTTCCAGTCAGGTATTGTTTCCAAAAAAGAATTTGGTCGGTGATTTCTTCGGCGGTTAAGTTACGCTTGAAGCCCATTTTGCCAGTAGCACAAAACCTGCAACCCATCGCGCAACCAACTTGGCAAGAAATACAAGCCGACCACGTGCCAGGCTTTGGAGAAATTAGGACGGTTTCAATTAAATCATGTGTCATCTCGACCTTAATGGAGAGATCTGAGCCCAGATTCTTCGACTCATCATCCTGCTGGCTGATTCGCTCGCAGTGACAATTATTTAATTTTAATAAAGCCTTAATCGACTGTCCATCATCGGCCACTAAAACTTTCTCAACTTCAAAAGAAAGAATTTTCATTTCTTTATCCATTTTCTCTCGTAAATCTTTAGCCAGGGTCGTGATTTCCGAAAATGAAGAAACCCCCTCCGCAAAGATGGCTTTTTGAATTTGCCCCAAACGAAACTTCGGCAAACTATTATCGCTTAAAAATTGTGCTAACTTCTGATTATCCATATCCTTACCCTAACGTAAAAAGTTTTTTAAAGCAAATTAAAAATCCCCCGTCTGATCTATTCCTTAAATATCAGAACGGGGGGATAAAAATTGACTGGTAGCAGTATTTCGATTCGAAATATTCACCCAACTAAAAAGCTTGCTGCCTGCTTGATATGTTCCGCAGCTGTTTTCAACGACTTAATTGCAAGAAACTTGCGGCTATTTTCCGTGACAGCTCCATCCGTTTTAGACATATCAGTCAAAATTCTGTCATAATCAGCCTCGTCCATTGCTACCGCCACTCGCGAGCTGTTTGCAGCGGCCACAGAAATTGCTGAAATTTTTCCAGCCTCGATTTCAAAGTGATCTTCAAAGTTAACAATCAGTAAATCAATGAGTTTCCTCTTCTTGTCATTGATATGTTTTTGATGCTTATGTTTTTCCTTGTTTAAGAGCAAAGCTTCAAGGATATCCAGCTGTAGAATTTCCATTGTCGCATCCAAAGAACATGGTAGCCCCGTAAACTTGCAAATTGAATTTAAATCAACCCTTGCAGTTTTTAAAAAATTATAAGCTTCTTCGGCTGCATAAATCTGCACATCTTCGTATTCAAGTAAGATGCGACAAAAATCTACAACACCTACTTGATTAGAAGTAAGTACAAGCACGCGCTTGATTTTGTGATTACTATGTCGACTATTCATTGCTTAAACTTTTAGATTTTTGAAAAAATTTAATTTAAGGTACAAAAAACATAAAAGTCTCAACTTTTGAAGCTTTTATGTTTCGTTCAAATCTAGCAACTTTTTATATCAAAGTCAAGCCTTATTCCACAGTCACGCTTTTTGCCAGGTTGCGAGGCTTGTCAACATCGTAGCCCTTAGAAACGCCAACATAGTAAGCCAAAAGTTGCAAGGGAATCACAGATAGCAGCGGTGTGAGCATTTCCAGGGTTTTAGGGATGAAAATTACATCGTTGGCCTGCTTTTTAATTTCTTTATCACCAACCGTAGCAATAGCGATAATCTTTCCTCCGCGCGCTTTAATTTCCTGCATCCCAGAAATATTTTTTTCATAAACACTATCTTTTGGCACCACAAAAAGCGAGGGGAAATTTTTATCAATGAGCGCAATCGGCCCATGTTTCATTTCACCAGAAGGATAACCCGCGCAGTGCACATAGGCTATTTCCTTAATTTTAAGCGCTCCCTCCATCGCAATTGGAAAATTATATTTTCTGCCCATATAAAGAAAATCGGCATAATTCTTGTACTTTAAGGCAATTTTTTTGATTTCTTTTCCTTGTTTCAAAATTGTTTCAATTTGAGCAGGAATTTTTTCAAGCTCTTTAAGAATTCTTTGCCCGGTGACCAGCGACATCTCTCGCTGTCGGCCAAGAAAAACGGTCAGCAAAGTCAGAATAGTGAGCTGGGAGGTGAAAGCCTTGGTTGAAGCTACGCCCATTTCCGGACCCGCATGATTATAAACCCCCGCCTCAGTTTCGCGCGCAATGGTCGAGCCAACCGTATTAATGATGCCCAAAGTTAGGGCTCCTTTATTTTTAGCCTCTAGAATGGCGGCCAGCGTGTCTGCCGTTTCGCCTGACTGCGAAATTGCAATCACGGCAGTTTTTCTATTTAAAATCGGCTTTCGATAACGAAACTCGCTAGCATATTCAACTTCCACCGGAATGCCAGCATATTCCTCCAGCATGTACTCACCAACTAAGCCGGCATAATAGGAAGTGCCACAACTAACAATAATAATCCGATTGATGTTTTTCAATTTTTTTTCCACATCTCGCAATCCTCCAAGCCTTGCCATACCATCCGCTTTTGAAATCCTGCCTCGCATCGCATTTTTCACTGATTCAGGTTGTTCAAAAGTTTCTTTGAGCATGAAATGTGGCAAACCGTTTTTTTGCGCTTGCTCCATGTCCCAATCAAGTGTGCTGACTTTTTTTTCAATCTGTTTATTTTTAATGTTCATGACCTCAAAACCTTCCGACGTGATCAAAGCCACCTCCCCATCTTCTAAATAGACAACCTTGTCTGTATATTGTACAATCGCGCAGGCATCCGAAGCAACAATAAATTCCTCCTTGCCAACTCCAAGTAAAAGCGGACTTCCCAGGCGCGCTACAATCATCTGAGCTGGATGATCTTTGTGCAAAATTGCCAGACCATAGGTGCCCTTGAGTAATTTCAGCGATTGCAAAACTGCTTCACGAAAATCCATTTTTTTGCAAAATTCTTCAATCAAATGAGCTACAATCTCACTGTCAGTCTCGGAAGAAAAATGATGACCATTTTTGATCAGCTGATTTTTGAGCTGCCGATAATTTTCAATAATTCCATTGTGCACAACTGAAATATTTCCGCTGCAATCAAGGTGGGGATGACAGTTTTTATCACAAGGTTTGCCGTGAGTCGCCCAACGAGTGTGCGCAATTCCAATATTGCCAATAATATTTTGCTTGGAAATTTTTTCTTCCAGGATAGCAACTTTGCCGGTAGCCTTCAAAGTAAAAATTTTACGACTGCCATTCTCGCCAATCACTGAAATCCCAGCGCTATCATAGCCTCGATATTCAAGCCGCTTCAGCCCATCCAATAAAACTGGCGCCGCTTGTTTTTTCCCGATATATCCGATGATTCCACACATAGAATTAGTTTCGTTAAATATTAACCTCACTTGCATTCCCGATAGGATAAACCTCTTGGTTCTTCTATTGAAAAGTCATTGCCCGTTGCAAGGAGACTCAGCCTCCAATGTCTAGCCACTGCCAATTACTTTGATTTTGTATTAGAAATTATTTTTTCCACTTCTCTCAAGTCATGCGCTTCCCAGTCGCAAAATTCATTTTTTTGGTCGCAGTAACGTCCTTCTTTGCGACAAAGAAAAATTGTCAGTATGGCAGGATGCTTCTTTTTAACATCTTCGAGTTGCTCAATTCGATCATCAATAAAAATTATTTTTTCTGTTGGCTTAATTGGTACTTCTTCAATCAACTGAGCTACTGCCTGCGCTTTCAAATTTTCCGTTACCACACAACTCTCGACTAACTCACTTAGCCCACTCCCAATAAATTTACGCTGTTGAAAACTCGGCAGGCCAAAGGAAACCACATATAAGTTTTCCTTGCCCATTGCTACCAGGAAAGCTTGGACATCCGCAAAAACAAAACGACGCAAATCTTGCAACTGAGCTTCAAAATCTGCCTGAATGCTATCCACCTTAATTTTCTCATATTTTTCTAAACGAGCAAGCAAGCCTTCGGGGTTAAATAATTTTACGTTGCCATTAGCCTGATCTACAGGATCATAATAATACTGCTGAAAAAGTTCTTGACTAATTCCTGCCTTAGCAAAAAACTCTTTCAGATAGGCACTGAAATCCCTAGTATTAAAAAGCACATCGTCAAAGTCGATAAAAATTTTCATACAGAAATGGTTTATTTTGAAATAATTAGCTAGCCACAGGAAAAGGTAGCTTTGCTGATTTTAGAAATAAGAAACAACGGGTTTTAGAAATAAGCAATGGAAATTAGAAAAAAGAAATTAGAAGTCATTTTTCTTGATGCCTACTTCTTATCCCTACTTCCAATGACCTACATTCCCCTCCTCTAGACAAAAGCTGATGACAAAAATATCTTTTAAAACATCGTCCTCACAACCTCAAGCGCCACCCAACCATAACTATAACCCAATAGCATGCCCACCACCACATCACTAGGATAATGCATCCCATTATGCAAACGAGAAAAAGCCATCAATACAATCATCCCAATCGAAAGTAAAAGCAAGGACGGATAAAAACTCACAATCACCACCAGCATCGCCACCGTCGTTGCCATATGACTTGAAGGAAAAGAAGCATCGCTAAATTTTTTTCCAATCGGAGTTATTATTTTTGGATATGCAATATACGGACGCTTCCGTTTTGGAAAAAATCGAGTTAAAAAATGTTTAATAAGTCCCTCCGTTATTCCAAAGTGCAGCGCGCAGACAATTAAAACCGCTACTAGAAAACTATTCGTAATTATTGGATGGGTAATGACGGCGACAATAGTTAAAACTAGCCAGAAAAAAGCTAAGAATCTAATTGAATTTACTAAACCTAAAAAACTATCCAGTCGCTTAAAGCCGACCTGATTTAAATATTTTACAAATTTTATTTCAAAATTATCCATAGTAGTCATAAAACATGAAACATGTAACATGGAACAAGATGCCTAATTTCTAATACCAACTTAACTTAATTCGTTAATCCGTTAATTCTTTAATAGATAATAACTTACTAAATAAATTCCATTCCAAGCATCACAACAATCGCAATCGTCATGGCAACCACGGCAGACCAGCCAAAGAATTTTACCCATTTCGGATGACGCTCCTCTCCCATGATTTCTGGATTATCTCCAATCTTCATAATTAAATACAAAAGCGGTACCGCGATAATTCCGTTTAAGAAGGCCGACCAATACAGCGCCGTGATTGGATTAATTTTGAAAAAATTAAACAAGCCTCCAAAAACAATCGAAAGGGTAATGATTAAATAAAAACCTTTCGCTTGCAAGAATTTATATTCTAAGCCTTCTTTCCAGCTCAAAACTTCCGAAAGTGCATACGCCCCGCTCCCCGCTAAGACCGGAATTGCCAATAGCCCCGTCCCAATAATCCCAAAAGCAAACAGCGCCGCCGCATTTTTTCCAGCCAGGGGTGCCAAAGCTTTAGCAGCGTCAGCCGCCGTATTGATATTCGTAATGCCATTAGCGAAAAGGACTTGCGCTGTTGTCAGGACAATAAAGAAAAAAACGATATTAGCTAAAACCATTCCCGTATACACATCGCCTCGCATATGAGAGATCCGATTACAAAGCCCCTTCTTCGTGTGACATTTGTGCTTAAGTAATTTATTTTCCTCAACCTCTTCCGAAGCCTGCCAGAAAAAAAGATACGGCGTAATCGTCGTGCCAAAAACCGCCACCATTGCAAATAAATATTCATTGCTCAGTGTTATCGTCGGGATAAAAGAATGCTTAAAAATTTCCAGCCAATCTGGATGAATCATGAAACCCGTTACCACATAAGCCAGAACTGAGATAGCTAAAAACTTTAGAAATTTTACATATAAATGATATTGCACAAAAATCTCCAACAAAGTTATCGCAACGGTAAGTCCGATAATAACTAGAAAAGAATTAACATTACTAAACATTCCAATCGCTGCCGCCATTGCTCCAAGATCTGCTCCGATATTTACCACGTTAGCCACAATCAGTAAGGTTACGGCGCCCAATAAAACTTTTCGACTATAATGAGTTTTTATAACTCCCGCCAATCCTTTATTGGTAACGACTCCAATTCGGGCGCAAGCTTCCTGAATAGCTGTCATCACCGGCAGTAGCCAAACTGCCATCCACAAGATCGAGAGTCCAAAGGTTGCGCCTACGGACGAATAAGTTCCAATCCCCGAAGGATCATCATCCGAAGCACCCGTAATTAAGCCTGGCCCAAGCGCCCTCAAAAAAAGTCTCGCTTTTTTATAAGGCGTTCCAAGCAGTTTTTTGGCTACCTCAATTTCAGGTGTCGCAACTTTCAGCGTTCCATCCAACGCCCGCACCGATTCAATCTCACCCCAAACAATCAACCGCTTAACTAAAATCAGCGGGATTCCTAACTCCCGCCGAAATTCCGAAAGCGAAAGTAATTTCGGTTGAGGATCATTTTGAGTTGCTTGATCTTGTTTTTCCATAGAATTACAAATTTTCACGAATTTTTTACGGATTTTCGCTAATCACGAATTTTTTGTTTAATCATTTATAATGATTATCCATAAGCTACTAATCCGTGATCCGTTTTAATCTGTTATTAATCTGCCCTTATTCGTTATTCAGATGATTTCCTTAATAATACTCTCACTATCGCCCATCTCCAAAATCATCATTAAAACCTTGGCGAGCTTATCACTATCATGACGGATGAACGCTCGACGACTGGCAAACACGTCGACTTTACTATAATTAGGCCTTTCACCGCTAACCAAATCAGCTTTGACAATTTTATAATTTCGATCAGTTTTTTGGTTTTTATCAAACGAAACCAATAGTTCTTTTTGATCGGCATATTTTTTAATTAAATAAGCAGCGGGCTTCTGACTATTGAAAGTCGCGAAATTAATCCTACTGCCCCCGAGATATTTATTGATATCAGCCACATAGTCATCCAAAGAAAAACCATCCGTGTGCCCTTGCTTATTCACCAAATTGCAATTATACACCACCACTGCTTTTGAATCTCTAATTGCTTGTGGAATTCCATCTGCCAGTAAATTCGGGATGATACTACAATAATGATGTCCAGGACCAATCACAATCATATCCGCCTCTAAAAGTCTTTCAATCGCTTTTTTGCTAGCTTTTGCTTTTGGAAAAAGAGAAGCTTTCTTAAGTCCAACTTTAGTCAAATCAAAACTATGGTCAACATTAACCACGCCTGATATTTTTTCACCGTTTTTAAGTTCAAATAAAATGTTCGTGTCTCGCTCCAGCACTGGCACCACTTCACCTTTCACATTCAAGATATTAACTGCCTCTTCGACACCCTTGGCAAAACTTCCATTGATTTTTTCCAACGCCGAAAGAAGCAAGTTGCCAAAACTGTGACCCTTGAGCCCGCCTTCTTCAAAACGATAATTCATCAATTTTCGCAACATCTCTGAAGAATCGCTAAGTGCCACCAAGCATTGTCTCACATCTCCTGGCGGAAGCACACCCAACTCATCTCGCAAAACTCCGCTTGCCCCACCGTTATCCGTCATCGAAACAATCGCTGTCAAATCAACTGAATATTTTTTTAATCCATTCAGAAGCGTGAAACTTCCATTCCCACCTCCAATTGTCACAATTTTTTTTCTCTGCATATTATTAATACGAATTTACGCGAATTATTTACGGATTGTCGCTAATCACAAATTTTTAGCTAAACAAATTCACAGAAAATGAGCGAGCATACTTTTTCTTTTTTCGCTTGAAAGTGGTTTACCTCGGTGTCAAAAAAGTCCAATAGTTAAAAAACACTTTCACTGGGATAAAAAGAAAAACGTATGCAAGCGAAATTTTGTCTTATAAAAAAATATTAAATGAATTTTTCAATAATTTCTTGGGCTTTTTCTAATTGCTCAGGGTCTCCAATTGGGAACCAGTCACTAGCTTTTTCAACCTTTACAGGATAATCTTTCGCCATTAAAACTAGCGTCTGAGGGAGGCCAAACTCCGCATTTCCAATCGGCACCAGCGGATATTCAAAAAACTTTTTGTTTAACTTGTAAAGTCCGATATTTGCAAGCGCACGGTCAACAACCGTTCCTCTTTCAATTATTTCCTCCAAATTTCCAGTTTCATTAAACTTAATAACTCCAAATTTATCCGAAGCATCGATTTCTAGTCCCAATAACGCTAAGTCATTTTTCAACATTTTTTCAACATCTTTTTTCAAATATAAATCATCGCCATTCATTACTAAAAAATCAGCGTTGACTAAATCTTTTACTAAATGAACTGCGCCACCAGAGCCGTTTAATTTTTCCTGCACCACATAAGAAATTTTCTTGCCCCCATAAAAATCGCCAAAATAATTTCTAATTTGCTCACCCAAATAGCCAATCACAAAAATCACTTCATCGATTTCAGCTGGAAGTGCGTCTACTTTATAGGCCAGAATTGGCCTATCTTTAATTAATAACATATTCTTCGGGACATTATCAGTCAAACTTTTCATCCGCGTCCCACGACCCGCCGTCAAAATTACTATCTGCATATTATTAATGCTAATATTCACGAATTATTTACGAATTTTTACTAATCACAAATCCTAATCGCTAATCCGTGATCCGTACAGATCCGTTATTAATCTGTGATAATCCGTTTAATTTAAAACTATGTTGATCAATTTCTCTGGCACAAAAATTATTTTTCTAATTTCTTTACCATCCGTAAATTTTTTAACTTTTTCACTTTCCAAGGCCGTTTCCTTAATTTCATCTTCCGTCACATCTGGCGAAACCATCAAACGCTCGCGAACTTTTCCATTAACTTGAATCACCATCTCAACTTCTTCGTCTTTCAAATATTTATCTTCAGCCACTGGCCAGGTTTGCAGAAAGATTGATTGCTCATTTCCAAGCTGCTGCCAAAGTTCTTCAGTAATATGTGGCGCGAAAGGCGAGAGAATTAAAAGCAATTTTTCATAATCCTCTTTTCGCATGTGCGCTTTCGTAGTTGCGCTTTTCGCATACTCTTTCTCAAGAGAATTAACCAAAATCATCAGTTGCGAAATCGCCGTGTTAAATCTGAAATTTTCAATATCCCCCGTCACTTTCTTAATCGTCTTGTGTAAAATGTTTTTCGATTTACTGGTTCCTAGCTCCTGCTTACTAGTTACTTTTTCTTGGAGCTTCCAAACTTTTTCCAAAAACTTTCTTACGCCACTTACGCCATTCGTATTCCAAGCCACACTCTGTGAAAATGGTCCCATAAACATTTCATAAAGCCGCATCGAATCTGCTCCAAATTGACCAATCACCTCATCGGGATTGATCACATTGTTCCAACGTTTGCTCATCTTGCGCCCATCCTGAGCCAGAATAAGTCCCACATGCATTAACCTTTTAAAAGGTTCCGAGGTCGTCACTACGCCAAGATCATATAAGAATTTGTGCCAAAAACGCGCATACAAAAGATGCCGAGTCGCATGTTCTGCCCCACCAACATATAAATCCACTGGCATCCAGTCTTTTTCTAATTGTGGCTCAATTAATTTTTCAGCATTTTTCGGATCGATGTAGCGCAAATAATACCAAGAAGAACCAGCCCATTGGGGCATCGTATTGGTTTCTCTTTTGGCCGGTCCGCCACATTTCGGACATACTGTATTTACCCACTGCTCAATATTTGCCAAAGGAGATTCGCCCGTGCCAGTCGGCTCATAGTTTTCAACCTCAGGCAATTGCAACGGTAATTGCTCTTCTGGCACCCCCACAGCACCACATTTTTCGCAGTGCACAACCGGAATTGGTTCGCCCCAATAACGTTGCCTTGAAAAAATCCAATCTCGCATTTTAAAATTTATTTTTTTCTCGCCAAGCTTTTTTTCCTCCAACCACGCCGTCATTTTTTCACGCGCCTGCCCGGAAGTTAGCGCATTATAATTATCAGAAGAAACCAGGAAACCATCTTCCGTAAAAACTTTTCCATTAAGGTATTCGAAATCTAATTTATCTTTTTCTTCTTTTCTAGTTTGTAACTGTTGCTCCTTAAAAGTTTTAATAAAACGCTCACTTAAAACAAGCGCTTTAAAATCAGCAACCTTTTTCACATCCTCCTCAAAATCTGCTTCAATCAAGCCAAGTTCTCCCTGGCTAGGCCCAATATCAATTTCCACGTCATCTTTTTTATATATAAAATTCGTTAAAGTTTCAGAAATCTTTTTCTCTCCAACTTTTTCAAATCCCAACTCCTCAAATAGTTGAATGGCCTTTTTAAAGCTTTCGTCGTCTTTTGTAATCAAATCCAGATCACTATGCTCCCGATAAATGACTCCACAGTGAAATGGTGTCGATAAGCCACCCAAGAGCCAAATTTTAATAGCTTGTTTAGCTGCACTTTCAAAAATACTTTCCAAAACATTTAAAGTTCTGGCAGTTTTAAGGTAAGCGGTATAGTCTGGCGCAACCGATTGTTTAATCGGCAAATCATATTTTTTGGCAAACTCAAAATCCCGCTCGTCGTGCGCTGGCACCGCCATCACCGCCCCCGTTCCATAACCACCCAAAACATAATCCGCCACAAAAAGAGGAACAGTTTCATTATTGAAAGGATTAATAACTTCAACCCCCTGCAATTTCACGCCTGTTTTTTCCTTTTGCAATTCCGTTCTTTCTAAAATCGTTTTATTCTGCGAAGCAATCACATAGTCCTCAACCTCTTTGTAATTTGTGATTTGTGACTTGAGTTTTTCCAGAATGGAGTGTTCTGGCGCCACCACGCAATAAGTACAACCAAAAATCGTATCCACCCTAGTTGTAAAGACTTCAATACTTTGTTTTAAATTTTGATCATTTGGATTTTGGATTTTATTGGAAATTGGAAATTGGTCATTGGAAATTCCGTTTTTATTTGAAATTTTTATTTCAAATAAAACGGTCGCTCCTTCACTTTTCCCAATCCAATTTTTCTGTTGCTGTATAATAGCATCTTCCCAATCTAGCTCCTCGCTATCCAAATCAGCCAAAAGTCGCTCGGCGTAAGCGGTCATTTTCAAAACCCATTGACGCATTTTTTTCTGCACCACTTGCGTTCCGCAACGCTCGCAAAGCCCGTCTTCCAGATCTTCATTTGAAAGCACGGTTTTACAGCTCGGACACCAATTGACTGGCTCATTCGACTCATACGCCAAACCTTTTTCAAACAGTTTCAAAAAAATCCACTGCGTCCATTTATAATAAGCTGGATCAGTCGTACTGATTTCCCTGTCCCAATCATAAGTAAACCCAAAAGCCTCCAACTGTTTCTTGAAAGTGGCAATATTTTTTTCAGTAGCAACGCTTGGATGCACCTTATTTTTAATCGCATAATTTTCCGCCGGCAAGCCAAAAGCATCCCAACCCATTGGGTGAAGTACACTATAGCCACTGAGCATCTTAAAACGACTGATTACATCAGTTGCAATGAATCCCTTCGGATGCCCAACGTGCAGGCCTGCGCCAGATGGATACGGAAACATATCCAACGCGTAAAATTTCTTCGCGCGACTATAATCTTTATACAGCCCAGCGCTCTCCCATTTTTCCTGCCATTTCTTTTCAATTTCTTTTGGGTTGTATTTTTCCATAAACCTACAAATATATCCACCTCGTGTCGATGAGTGAACATTTCCACGAGTCGAGGCGGGCAAATTAGTTACCTTGCCTAACGGCAGGCAGGTAAATATATAAACTTACAAAAATAAGCGAGCATACTTTTTCTTTTTTCGCTTGAAAGTGGTTTACCTTGGTGTCAAAAAAGTCCAATAGTTAAAAAACACTTTCACTGGGATAAAAAGAAAAACGTATGCAAGCGAAATTTTTAAACACAAAATAAAAAAGCCACTATCTTCATTTTAGTAGCATTTAGCCATTCTGGCAATAGATTAACTCGGTTATTTTTCCCTTTTTAAAGCCTTAAACGTTAAGTAAGTATTTTCCAGCAAACAAGCAATTGTCACTGGTCCAACCCCACCAGGAACTGGGGTAATAAAGCCGGCTAAATCCTTAGTTGAGCCAAAATCGACGTCGCCGAAAACTTGATCGCCCACCTTTTCAATCCCGCCGTCAATAATGATGATGCCTTCTTTAAACATTTGACCCAAAAGAAGCCCTGGCGAGCCCACAGCGCTCACAACCACGTCCGCCTCGCTGATTTTCCCGAGCTTGGAAGCAAGTTCTCCAGCTAAAATAAACTCCGCCGAAAGCCCTTTTCTCTCAAGCGCCACTTGCATCAACCTACCGAATTCCTGCGAATTCCCAATTATCACAGCTTGCCTGCTACTTAAACTTTCGCCGCTACTTTCAATTAATTTTAAGATTGCATGGGGAAAAACTGGATAAATTTCACTTTCGCCCTTTAAAAATTTCTCCGCATTGTCGCGATGAAAACCATCCACATCTTTTTTAGGATCAAGCGCCGACATTATTTTTTCCGTGTCAAAGCCGGCCGGCAAAGGTAGTTGCACAATAATGCCACTGACTTTTTCAGCTTCATTTAGTTTTTGAATACACGCTAAAATTTCTTGCTCAGTAACTTGCTCTGAAAAATTATACAGAAAAAAATTCATTCCAATTTCTTTGGCTCTTTTTTCCTTTAGCCCAACGTACAGCTTTGAGGCTTGATTGCTGCCAACTAAAACCACTGCCAAACCTGGTTTTTCAGCGCAACCCAAAATGTCCGCCTTTAGGGCGGTTAAGATTTTTTCTGCAATAGGACTGCCGTAGAGTAGTTTCATATAAACATGCTAACATTTAAACATATAAACATGCAAACATAAATTCATTTCTACATGCAAGCATTTAAACATTTTAACAAAAAAGAGCAACCCATGGTGCTCTGTCTCAATTTTTAATTTGAAATTTTAAATGAAAAAATTTTAAAATTAGTCATTTTAATTTCATTTCAAATTTCAAATTTAAAATTTCAAATTTCAAATTATTATCGTTAACATTTTCACTAATTCAAAAAAGTAACAAAACAAAAAATGACAACAATTTTCTATTTATACCTAAGTGCATCCAATGGGTCAATCTTGCTAGCCCGACGCGCCGGTACAAGGCCAGTAAAGAATCCAACCACCGTAGAAAAACCAATAATTGATAATACAAACCAAAGCGGGCTATAGAATAAGCTCACTTTTTCTCCCCCAAAGCGAGCTGCCACTAAATTTATAATAGTATTAAAAAAGATTCCTCCTAGCCAACCAATCGTAACACCAGAAATTCCACCGAGAAAACCCATAATCGCTGACTCCATAAAAAACATCAGCGAGATTTCTGTATCTGAAGCACCAATAGATTTCATAATCCCAATTTCCTCTGTTCTCTCCATTAAGGTGATGGTCATTGTGTTAAACATTCCAATCGCTGAAACGAAAAGGGCGATTACACCAAAAAGCATCAACACTATTTGAACAACCCTAAAAATCTGATTTGCTTGATCGACAGTATCAGAAAGAGAAGAGGCCAATAAGCCAGACTCTAAAATTTTATCTCTCACAATCGTCATTTCAGCGGTTGATTTACATTTAACTTTGGCCTGACCATATCTGTCAATGTTAAGATCGCTTAGGGCTATTGAATTCAAATAAACAATGTTGTCTTGTCCATCAATAACACCAACTATTTTAAATTTTTTATCACTATCAATCCGCTTAAGGTCTGCTTGCGCCTGTTCAGCATTTACATCCTGATTGGTATTACTAGAAGAAACTACCGGAATAAAAAATGAAAAAGTTATTTCTTTACCCATTATTTCCTCCACTGATTTACCAAAAACCTGAGCAATAGAAGAACTTATCACAACTCCAGCCTGGTCATTGTCTGAAAAAAGAATTCCCGAGGTAGGCTTAAAGCCTCCGAGTTTTAAATAGGATGGCTTGGACCCAATGGTTACTAAGTCAGCTGAGAGATCATCAATATGTCCCTGCGTTGCTATTTGAAAGGCAGGACTAACCTCTTCAACTCCTGGCATAGCCTCAATCCCCCTAATCATTTCCTTATCCAGCTTAACTGCACCTGATTTTGTTTCAGAAATATCAAGTGATAAAAGAGAATCCGAAGTAGTAATGCGCTCTAATAAGGTTTTCTGGAGACCATATCCAAAAGAAACTAAAAACAAAATGGCAGCGATACCAATACTCATTCCAAGCACTGTCAAAAGCGTTCGAGAAGTTCTCGCTTTAAACATTCTGGTTGATAAATTAAATAAATCGCTAGATTTCATATTTTTATTGGGCTGAATAGTTTAAGAGCATCAGTAATTCCATCTCACGCACAACTTTTTCAGCTGTTCCCCTATACAAGCCGACACCACCAAGTTTCTTAGAAAAATCTAGGCGCTGTTGCAAACCAAATCTATCCATCTTATTCTCAATCCGCATTTTTATAAATGCTCTAAATCTCAGTAGCTCCTCGTCATCCAATTTTAAATGATACGAGCCGATTAGATAATCCGAGACTGTTATTAAAGCCTGCTCTGGATTTTTACTTATCTGACTAGCAATACTAACAATTTCTTGAGCCCTATCAACAAAAGAAATAGCCCGCAATTTATTCCAACCAGCGCCGCCCTTTTCCGCGTCTAAATCAAGCCTTGTTTTAAATCCGGTTTCATCAAGATTTTTAAATAAAAATTCCTTCAGCAAAGCTTCCGCTGCGGAAGACTGTTCTTCCGTCAATTCAGAAAGAATATGCGTCATGAGTTGCTTAGCCTTAAATGGAATCAGGAGCACGCCTACTTGTTGCAAGGATAAATTCTTAAAAGTTCGCATCAACAATCGCAATTCATTTGAGATATTTTCTGGAGTGGTTACAAAATCCTTTTTAGCCGCTTCCGCTGGACGTTTATCCCTATTCACATCCTCCCTGATAATCTTTCCATCCTTCATATAAACAACCCTATCTGCATAAATAAGATGCTCGGGGTTGTGCGTCACCATTATAAAGGTTTTCTTATCTACATCATTAATCTCTTTAAAAATATCCAACACATTTTGAGCTGATTCACTATCCAATGCTCCTGTTGGTTCGTCCGCTAAAATTATCGTAGGATTATTAACTAAGGCCCGCGCAATCGAAACTCGCTGTTTCTGACCGCCAGAAAGCTGACTCGGAAATCTATCCGCATGTTCATCAATACTAAAACGTTGCAGTAATTTCATCGCAGCCTCGCGACGCTCAGCCAGACTTTCACCGCGAAAAACTTTCGGTAAGCAAACATTGTCAATAACAGTAAGGGTTTCAATAAGGTAAAAAGCCTGAAAAACCATCCCAATACTACTCTGATGAAATGCAACTTTGTCTTTTTTCGTCATCTTGGCAAGATTTTTTCCATCGACAATAACCTCGCCGTAAGTTGGAGCCTGTAAACCTGAAATACCATAAAGCAAGGTTGACTTTCCGCATCCCGAAGGACCATAAATAATCACATATTCCTGAGGATATATTTCAACGCTGACTCCATCGAGCGAGCGGACTTCATTTGATTTTCCCTGATTGTAGATAACGCGAAGTTGATCTACCTTAATACAAAGCTCTGCCATTTTTTATTTTATTTTATTTTATTTTATTTTATTTTGAAAACTATTTTTAACTAATGTTAAAATTATACCACAAAAAAAACATTATCACAATTTTACCAAGTTACTCATTCCTCAATAATTTCATCAAAGTAAGATAAAAATGCAAATTATGCACTGAAGCTAATTTTAAATACAGTGGCTCGCTCGTTTTCAATAGATGATGCAAATAAGCCCTTGTAAAATTCTGACAAGTTTCGCATTGGCAATCGCTCTCAATCGGCGTGAAATCCTCCGTAAACTTTTCATTGGCGATATTAAGCGTTTCGTAAAAAGCTTCTGACGAATCATGGAGCATAGAACATGGAACATTTTCTATATCAGCGTTTGTTTTTTTTATGTCATTGTCACTTTCTTCGGAATTTAGAATTTGGAATTTGGAATTTTTTTGGAAATTTGAAATTTGGTCATTAATTTGGAATTTAAAATTTGGAATTTGAAATTCCGCTTGTTTATTCCAAATAAACAAGCGCCCATGTCTTCCTTCGCGCGTTGGAATTACGCAGTCAAACATATCCATTCCAGCCTCTACCGCTTTAACCAATTCTTCTGGTCGCCCAAGCCCCATTAAATAACGCGGCTTATCCTCAGGCAGCAGTGGCGCTACCCAGTCCAGAATTTCATAAAGATGCTGACGCGGTTCCCCGACTGCCACGCCGCCAATCGCATAACCATCGAAGCCAATTTCAATTAAGCGCTGAGTACATTCCTTCCGTAAATCCTCATAAATACTGCCTTGTACGATTCCGAAAAGCAAAGGCCGAGTGACAATCCGACTGTCATCAGTCATCGGCAAGCTGTCATCCAACTTTCCCTCATTTCTTACTGATGACTGATGACTGATGACTTTCTCTTTGTCATATTTTTCACTTTCCTGTTTAATTCTTTGCTGAAAATATGCATAGCAACGAGCCGCCCACCGCAAAGTCAGCTCCATTGATTTTCTCGCCTGCTCATGCGAACAAGGAAAAGGCGGACATTCATCAAAAACCATAATCATATCCGAACCAAGGTTAAGCTGAACCTCGATTGATTTTTCCGGCGACATAAAATATTTCTTGCCATCGATTGGATCGGTAAAACTAACCCCCTCTTCGGAAATTTTTACCCCACTAGTGCCATATTTTTCTTTGGCGCGCGCGCCCAATGAAAAAACTTGATAGCCACCAGAATCAGTTAAGATTGGTCTATTCCAATGCATAAACTGGTGCAGGCCACCAGCGCGCGCAATTAATTCATCGCCCGGACGAAGCCAAAGGTGATAAGTATTACCTAAAACAATTTCCGCGCCTAATTTTTTCAGGTCCTCTGGCGAAAGATTTTTTACCGCGCCTTTCGTCGCAATCGGCATAAAAAACGGAGTGTTAATTACTCCGTTTTTAGTATAAAGTTTTCCAACGCGCCTAGCGCCAATTTGCTTACTTAATTCAAAAGACATAAGGTCATAAATCTTTTAAGCATATAAACATTCAATCATATAAACATATAATCATTCAATCATATAAACATATAATCATTCAATCATATAAACATATAATCATTCAATCATATAAGCATATAATCATTCAATCATATAAGCATATAAACATGCAAGCATCTAACTGCATCATCATGTAGCCAAATTGATAAAATGTTTAAATGCTAAAATGATAAAATGACTATTCGACCACTTTCCCGCCCTCACTACCCATGACTGGATCTTCCGTAAGTTGGGTATTTTTCACAGCGCTTTCAATTGTAATGCTCTTGCCAGTAAAGGTATCAGTCCCCGTAAGAGTTGCCTCATTTAAAAGGTTAAGTAATAGCCCAACTTGATTAATTTGGGGCGTAATCCCAACTTGAAATTCAATTTCGCGCGCTGGTAAAATTAACCCCGTCCCAGCTGGAAGATTACCAATACTCCAAATCAATTGGTTAGTGCGAGTATCATAGGTAACGTATTCATTTTGAGGATAGGTTAAGCCGGTCCAACGCACCCCTGAAGGCAATGAGGAAACAACTTTAACCTCAGCTAAATCATTTGAGATATTCGCTAAAGACCAATGCACTGCGAAAAGCGTTTCATTATTCACCTGGAGCGGAATCGGACCAGTGTTTTTGATTTGAGCATCATTATAAAAACCCTTTGTTTCGAGAATAACTTTTGAAGCAAGTTTTAGCTCTAAACTATTACTTCCAATTATCTTACTTGCCCCAGTTGGCACTGGAATATCCGGACTATCAATTTTAGCAATCGTCGCAACGGTAAAATTTTTATCACTACTAGTTACGACTGGAATAACTACTTTAACTGGCACTGAAAAATTAAGCTGTCCGCTTTCATTTGGATTAATATTAGCCAAGGCTGGAATATCCGAAGCTTTCCAGGTAATTATATTTTTACTTCCATCAAAAAAACCTTTTTCAACAGTTACTTTAGAAAAATCTAAGATTTTACTTTGGATTTCTGCTGTCACGATTGCATTCCGCAGGCCAACCGTTCCCGTATTGTGGTATTTAATTGTGTATCTAAGGATATCTCCAGCCTTAATAATATTATTTCCCCCAGCACCATTAAGTTCCTGGGTCACCGTTAAAATTGGCGAGATAATCTTCGTGCTAGTTTCTCTTTTATTATAAATCGCTAATTGCCCATCCGTACCAAGCTTGCCCATAGAAACAACAATCGGTTTATTCTCATCATTGCCACCTCGCAAAATACCCTTAATTCTTATTTTTCCACCCTGATTAGATTCGAGATCGCCAATCACCCAGTGGACATTATCTTGTGATGGCTCTGGCACAGCTTCGCTCAATTGGAAACTTTCTGGAAATTGGACTGTGATTTCCACATTGCTTAGACTGCGCAGATCTAAATTTTTATAATCAATCACATACTCAATTTTATCACCATCCACAGCCTGGGCTGGAGCACTAACATCCAGGATTACGGGAGCAGTTGTAATATTAACACTAGTCTGGGCATCCATCGCAAACTGCGTCTTTCCATTTGAAGGGACATAATGGATTGAGCCATGTAAATAAACTGGAAAATCTTTCGGGGCATAAAAAATTCCTTTTATTTCAACTACGCCCTCTCCTCCGGCAGGAATATCCCCAATAAAAATCCGGCTATTCGTGGAGTTAAGATACTTTACGTTAACATTATCAATAGGCTGAAAATTCTCAGCGTAACTTAATTGAATCTCAGCATTATTAAGTTTAATTGGATTACTATTTTTATAATGAATCAAATATTTTACGATATTATTACTATCCGCTTCTTTTGGCCCCTCGAAAGAAATAGCGACGCGATCTTGATGGAAAGCGTTCTTTTGCCACCAAGCCGAAAAAACAAAACCGCCCACCACCAAAACAACCACTGCCAAGATTGCCAATGAAATTTTTAGAACTCTTTTTTGATAAGGGTTGAGTTGCTTACGGTTTTTCTCCCAATCCATTTTCTCATCAAAGGGGCTACCCGACACTCCGCCCAAAGTCGGATCGTATTGATTTCGCTCGTGCGGATGAAAAGAATCCGAGCCTTCGCTAGAATCATATAAATCTTTGTTTAAATTATCGAGAGACATATATTTTTATTTGTTTTTTAATTTTATCCTTTACCTTATCATAGCACAAAAATTGACAGCCTCAAAAAGTGACTCTGCGTTTAAAATTAAGTTTAAAGCAGTTCATACGCAATAGGAGGCTCTAGCTATAAAAGCAATTCATATGACCCCTTAAAATTTTTCCTACTAGCCTTTAATTACTCCCGACATAGGCTTTAATTGCCTCAACAATTTTTATTATAAGCTCCTTGAATTTTTTCTCATCTGTCTCCAATAGGGTCATGCGAAAGCCTGGCAAATCAGTATTGAAGCCTGAAAGCGGGACCACGCAAATACCCGTGGCGGCCATTAGATATAAAACGAAGCGTTTATCCGGAGCTACGCCTTCAACTTCTTTTTCAAGATATTCTCTCACAGCCTGATTTGAAATTGCTAACGTCTGCTTGTTATTTAAAACTCCATCCTCAAAAACAACGGAGTAGTAAAAGGAACTTTCTGGGCAAGGTGCAATTAAAAAAGTAACTGCCGAAAAAGCCGCTCGTGCAATATCAGCTTTTCTACGATAACCATCGCAGCGGAGCTTTAAATGCTGCTCGAAGCGAGGATCACCGATAATTTGAGGCAGTGCCATTTGAGGTAAAGTCGTCGAGCAAACTTCGAGCATTTTTGCATCAACTAACGTTTTTGCGTAGCGAGCGAAAACTGGATCCTTGTCTTTATTATAAACTTCAATCCAGCCGCAACGCGAGCCTGGCCAAGGTACTTCCTTAGAAAGTCCACGCATCACAATGGCTGGCACATCATTGCCAAGCAACTCGTATAGTGGAGTGACTGCTTCGCGACCATACGAAAGTCGCGCATAAGTTTCATCCGAAATTAAAAATAAACCATATTCTCTAGCAATGGAAACAATTTCCTTAAGCACTTGCTTAGGATAAACCATCCCAGTCGGATTATCGGGGTTGATAATTAAAATTCCAGCAACCATGGGGTTATACCTTACTTTATTGCGAATATCCTCCAGGTTAGGATACCAATTTTTGCGACAGTCGAGCGTATAGGCAATATGCGGAGCGCCAGCATGGGCCGCTTCAGCTGAGGAATGAGTTGGGTAAGCGGGGCAAGGCCCAATTACCCGCGCACTGCGACGCAAATAAGTAAAGACATTTGAAATAGCATCACCTAAACCGTTAAAAAAAAGAATATCCTCAGGATCAAGGATAAGCTTAGATTCGCGCAAACGCTGCGCCACGATAAATTTACGTGCGCTTAAAATTCCCTTGGTTGGAGAATATCCAAAGGATGCATCTTGGCTCATTGTTTCGGCAATAATAGCTTTAATCCACTGCGGGACTGTTTCCCCCTTTGCAATCGGATCGCCAATATTTTCCCAAACAATTTCCACGCCCAGTTTTTTTAGTTGTTCGGCTACGCGAACGATTCCCCGAATTTCATAAGTCAGTTCGTCCGCCCCCTCATGCACGATGTTTGTACGCATATTTATTTTTCAAGGTTATTTATTTTTTCCAAATCAAAAATATTTTCGATTACTATTTTCTTCTTCACTTCGATTTTATCAAAAAGTTCTTTTTGTTTCTCGCCCATCTGAGCATTATATTTAACCTCAATAAGGGTTTTGCCTTGGGTCAAAAAATCTATCTCAAAGCCATCCTGATACACATATGACGGACTACATTTTTTTATTTTCAAATAAACATAATTTTCAAACAAACTCCCCTTGTCACGAAAACCCGTGAAATAAACCCGCATGCCTAAATCAGCCGCATAGATTTTCTTGGCTGAAAGTAAACGCTCATTGGTCTTGCCAAACCTTGGAACCAAAAAAATCAGATATGCATCAGCAAACATTTGCAAATATCGTCTGGCTGAGTCTGGAGAAATATCTAAAATTTTGGCTATTTTATTAATACTGCAAATTTTGCCCGATCTCTCCATAAGAAGCAGAAAAAAATCCTTGAGAATTTGCACATCC
>CAILTR010000087.1 GCA_903837175.1 uncultured bacterium | reverse complement strand
CGCCCTAGGCGGAAACTCCACAGAAAACATTGAAACTATCATCGTCACTGGCGATATGGATACCTTGCAACTGATTAATGCTACGACTAGCGTTTATACGATGCGCCGAGGACTGAGCGATTCTGTTTTATATGATAGCGAAAAAGTTTTTGAGCGTTATGGTCTAACGCCTGATCAAATTATCGACTACAAGGCGCTCCGGGGCGATCCTTCGGATAATATCCCCGGCGTGAAAGGCATTGGCGAAAAAACGGCGGTTACTTTGCTGCAAAAATATCTTACGCTGGATGGCGTTTACGAAAATATCGAAGAAATCAAAGGTGCGGTCAAGGAAAAATTATCTCGTGACAAAGTTCAAGCTTATTTAAGCAAGGAACTAGCGACCATTGCGCTGGATGCACCAGTGGAGTTTGAATTAGAAAAAGCCATGCTTCATGATTTTAATCGCGAAACGATTGTCAAACTTTTTAGCGAGCTGAATTTCTTTAGTTTGATTAAAAGATTACCTAATGCAAGCATTACCGATACGAATATAACCGATTCGAAACTACCTGCCTCGACGGCAGGCGGGCGAATGGAAAACGAATCTACGAAAAGTACGGGGGTGCAAGATTTTAAATATTTTCTGGTAACCGAAAAAAATGAAGCTGAAGTTTTAAAAGCAATTGAAAGCGCTGTTGAAATTTCGCTGGCGGTTGAAACGGTTGAAGAAAAAATTTCAGGGCTAGCAATTTCTTGGAAAACTGGCCGGGCCGCTTTTTTCCCAACTGGCGAAAAAGCTTTTTTGCTTTTGAAAGATCTGTTGGAAAATAAAGCTATCCTGAAAGTTGGTTACGATTTAAAAATGATTTATAAACAACTTTTTAGTCTTGGGCTTGTTTTAAATTTAGGTGATTTTTCCGCCCAAGGTGAGCCTAGGGCTCAAGCCTTGGGCTGGGACTCGATGCTAGCGGCTTATGTGCTTGATCCAGGTCGAAAATTAGAAATGGAAAAAATTATTTTCTCAGAGCTAGGCGAGGAAGTTACCTTTGAGAAAAAAGCCAAAGGCCAACTCTCACTTATGGCTGATCCAGAGGAAGAAAAAAGAGCGCTAAATTTTATTTGCGAAAAAGCCGATTATGCTTTGAAATTAAAAGCTTCGCTCGAAAAAAGAATTTTAGAAATTAGCGCCGAGCAGAAAAAAGCTGGCCTGACTGACGGCACCTTGGAAACTATTTTTTTAAAAATGGAAATGCCGCTGCTAAAAATTCTAGCCGAGATGGAGCTAGCTGGCATTGAGCTTAACCCTATTATTTTTCAAGGGATTTCTGAAAAAATTACCAAGACTATCAAGCATTTGGAAAAATCCATTCACGCCCTGGCTGGCCAAGATTTTAATATTAATTCGCCTTCGCAACTTTCGGAAATTCTTTTTTCGGTTATGGGTCTTCCAACTGCTGATATTAAAAAAACGAAGAAAGGCCTCTCGACTGCTTCCGCCGAGCTGGAAAAATTGCGCCCATCGCACGAAATTATTGAAAAAATCGAGCAATACCGCGAACTTTTTAAACTAAAAACAACTTACCTGGATGCGATTCCAAAATTGCTAGATAAAAAATCTCGTATCCACACGACTTTTCAACAAGCGGTTACCGCCACTGGTCGGCTCTCTTCTGTCCAGCCGAATTTGCAAAATATCCCGATTAAAACTGAGCTTGGTCAACTTTTGCGCACGGCTTTTACAACTAGCACGGGCTCGAAATTAATTAGCGCGGATTATTCTCAGATTGATTTGCGCTGCGTAGCGCACGTTAGCAACGATAAAAAATTAATCGAAGCTTTTCACCGTGGCGACGACATTCATAAAATTACCGCCGCCCAAATTAATAACGTCACCCTTTCTCAAGTTACCGAAAAAATGCGCTCGGCGGCTAAGGCCCTTAATTTCGGCATTATTTACGGGATGAGTTCTTTTGGTTTTTCGCAGTCCGCCGGTATCGCTCGAAATGAGGCGCAAAATTTTATTAATGCCTATATGGAAAAGTTTGCTGGGGTAGCTAGTTACATGAAAGAAACCCGCGAGTTTGCGCGCACTAATGGATATGTGGAAACCTTGCTCGGACGCAGGCGAAACCTGGCCGAAA
The DNA here is from genome assembly GCA_903837175.1 of uncultured bacterium. Classification (GTDB taxonomy): domain Bacteria; phylum Patescibacteriota; class Minisyncoccia; order Moranbacterales; family GWC2-37-73; genus CAIPMZ01. The sequence continues at coordinate 3,455 of CAILTR010000087.1, read as the reverse complement.
TTAATTCCCCGAATTTTCAAGTCGCTGGAGGGGCCGAGCGCATGGCTATCAACATGCCAATCCAAGGCCTAGCCGCTGATCTTATGAAACTAGCGATGCTGGCTACTGCCCAAGCCTTTGCCGACGATAGCGACGTCAAAATAATCCTGCAAATTCATGATGAAATCATCCTAGAAGTTAAAGCTGCAAAAGCCACAGCAGTTGCCGAAAAGCTTAAAAGCGTAATGGAAAATGTTTATCAACTCAAGGTTCCCCTAATTGTCGTTGTAAAAATCGGAGATAACTGGGGGGAAATCTAAAATAGGTTTTAGCTTCATTAGCTTATAGCTTTTAGGATTTTAATTCTAATTTTTTCCTACAAGCCAATGCAGCTAAAAGCTATAAGCTAGCTCCGGGTGTTTTCCTAAAAGCTAACGAAGCTAAAAGCTAATTTACTAGAAAAATATGCCGGAACTTCCAGAAGTCCAAACTATTGTTTCTGATTTAGAAATTCTGATTGGTCAACAATTTGTTGACTTTTTTAGCGGAGCGCCAAAAGCCCTAAAAAATATTTCGCTAGCCAGTTTTGCCAAGGAAATTACTGGCCAAAAAATTAAAAGTGTTTCGCGTCTGGGAAAAATTATTTTAATTCGGCTGGTCAATAACAAAACAATTGCGATTCATCTGAAGATGACGGGAAAGTTAATTCTCACAGATCACAAAACATGGAACATAGAGCATAAAGCGTGGAACGTGGAACGTGAGATATGGAATATAGAACATGGAGCACGAAACATGGAACGTGAGATATGGAATATAGAACATGGAACACAAAACATAAATCACAAGAAAAATACAATCAATAATCCAGGAATAGTGGACCGTGAACCAAGAACTATTCCTAAGCATTTGCATCATATTTTTTTCTTGAAAAATAAGGTGCTGAAATTTTATGACGTAAGGAAATTTGCCACCATTTCCTTATTAGATGATACTGATTTGGCCACCATTAAAAATAACTACGGAATTGATCCAATCACTGACACTTTTTCTTTGAAACAATTTTTCGCTTTAATAATGCGGGGCAAAGCAAGAAAAATTAAAGAAATTTTGATGCATAACACCCTAATTTTAGGCATCGGCAATATTTACGCCAGTGAAATTCTTTTTGACGCCCGCATCTTACCAGCCAGAAAAGCCGATTCGCTCAGTGAAAAAGAACTAAAACTTTTACATAAATCAATTACAAAAATTCTGCGCAAAGCCATCAAAATGCGGGGAACTTCTATCAGCGATTACCGCGATGCTAACGACAAATCTGGTTCTTTCCAAAATCAACTCTTCGTTTATCGCAGAGGTGGCCAAGCATGCAAAAAATGTGGTACAATTATTCTACGCTCGGTCATTGCCCAGCGAAGCACATTCTTCTGTGCCAAGTGCCAACATTAAATTATATAAATCACTAATCAACACGAATCAATTCGCGAATGTTCGCAAATAAATTAGTGCTTGATTCGAGAATTAAATCCTCATGAGTAGAAAACAAATCAGCATTATCGTCCTTGTAGCGGCAGTTTTAGCAATTGGAGTCGTTTATTTTTCTTCTAAGAAAAAACCAACCAATGTGAAACAGATTCAGGTTAATGGTATTTTAGAGCCAACCACCCCAGCCAACAATGGCAACGTTAGTCCAATTTCCGGAGTTGCTTGTGATAATTGGAATAAGCGAACTTTTGCGGTTATGCAACCCGCTGATGTAGCTGCGCGCCCCCTAGCTGGCCTTTCTCAAGCTGATATGGTTTTTGAAATGGTAGCTGTTTATGGCAGCATTACTCGCCTGATGGGCGTTTACGGCTGCAATATTCCTGAAGAAGTTGGGTCCCTACGTAGCGCTCGTCACGACTTTGTTCATCTCGCCAAAAGTCTTGACTCAATTTATGTCCATTGGGGACGCGCCGATATTGAAGAATTTAAAAGCGTGCTTAATAGCGGACTTGTTGATGATATGAACTGTAACGATGATGCTGGAAAATCAGCCGGAAAATATTGTTTCCGCAAAGAAGCCGTTGGCAATATGCGCGGAGTTGATACTGGCTACGCAAAATTTGCTAGCCTTCAGGAGGGTGCTAAAGCTTTTGGTTACCGACTTGATAGCTCTACCTTCCTTGGTTATCCACACCAAACCGATGCCTCCATTGACCAGCGTCCAAACGGAGGTCATCTGCGCGTTGCTTATGCAAACCCTTTTGATGCAACCTATGATTACGATAAAGCAAGTAATTCCTATTTCCGAACCTGGGGAAATAGCGCCGACACCGATCGCAATAATGGTCAGCGAATTGCCCCTAAGAATATCGTCGTGATGATTGCCGACGCTGCCCCAATTAAAGTTGGCGAACAATATGTAAATGTTCAAATCGGTGATCCTTGGTTTGACCAAGCTGATTCTGGCGTAGCTTATTTTTATCTAAATGGTCAACAATATAAAGGAACCTGGAAAAAAGATAAGAGTAAGGCTGAAAGTAAACTAATGTTTCTCGATGAAACTGGCCAAGAAGTTAAATTTGTTCCCGGCCAAATTTGGGTTGATATCATCGATCCAGGCCAAGCCCTCAAATGGACACCAACAAACTAGCGTTTTGCAATTTACAATTTTAAATTTTAAATTTTTATTGAATTTTAAATAATATAATATCTAATTTTCAAAAATTTGGTTATTACTCTTTTATTTAAAATTTAAAACTTAAAACTTAAAATTATGTCTGAGTATGTTCATATTTTTATACGGCTCTGACTCTTTTCGCTCGGCGGAAAAGTTAAGTTCGCTGAAAAATAATTTTTTGGAAAAAGATAGCTCAGGCTCCGGCTTGAGTTTTCTTGACTATGGAGAAACTGCGACGACCGCCCAACAACTAAAAGATTTAATTTCCGCCCAAGGACTTTTTTCAACTCAGAAATTAATTATCATTAAAAATTCAATCTTCGCCCAAACGCCCGAAAAACAAAAAGAACTTCTAGCCATTTTAAAGTCTAACTCTAGCCTTGCTCAAGAGACTGACACCACGCTTGTTTTTTTTGAAGCTGGTAGCCCTAAAAAAAATGGGGCGCTTTATAAATTTCTTTTTTTAAAAGCGCAAAAGCAAGAATTTACGGCGCTAGAAGGCTTAAAGCTTTCCAATTGGGCGCTAACTTATTTGAAAAGTCTTAATCCGGCTAAAACGCTTGATCGCCAAGCGCTCGAATTACTGACAGCCTCAACTGGTAGTGACCTTTATCTACTCAGCAACGAACTAGCGAAACTTGCTAATTATAAAACTGACGCCGAAAGCATCACTTTTAACGACGTAGAGCTGTTTGTGAAATCCAAAGTTGACTCAACTATCTTTCAAGCCATTGAGGCCCTTACGAGCGGAAATAAAGCGCGGAGTTTGACGCTACTACATGAGCAACTTGAAAGTGGGGCAGATATTTTTTAT
>CAILTR010000086.1 GCA_903837175.1 uncultured bacterium | reverse complement strand
TGCTATTACAGCAAAAAAGAAAATTACAGTACTTGTGCCTTGCTATAACGAAGAAGAAGGAATCGGCAAAGTGATCGAAGGTTTTTCTCAGATATCAGACAAAGCCAGTGAATATGAAATTGAAATTATTGTGATTGACAATAATTCAGCTGATAAAACAGCTGAAGTTGCAAGTTCACTTGGAGCCAGGGTTATTCATGAGCCGAAACAAGGCAAGGGATATGCAATCCGAACCGGCTTTTATAGTGTGCCGGCCGACAGTGATTTTGTTTTGATGCTGGATGGTGATAATACTTATCAACCCAAGGAAGCTTTGCGTTTGGTGGAACTGCTTGATTCTGATTTTTGCAACGTAGCAATTGGTTCACGTATGGGAGGACACATCACGCAAGGTTCGATGACAGCTTTTAATCGTCTTGGCAATTGGCTTTTTTCTCATTTGGTGCGCTATATTTATCGCGTCAATGTGACGGATGTTTTGACGGGTTACTTTGCTTGGAAGCGAGAAGCAGTGGAGCGTTTGCGTCCACATTTAGTTTCTGCTGGCTTTGCCATTGAAATGGAAATGATCACGAAAATGGCGCGTCTTGGAGAAAACATTTATTGTGTCCCAATCACTTATGATGCACGTGCCGGCAAGTCCAACTTGCATCCCGTTCGAGATGGTTTCAGAATTTTGCTTATGTTTTTAAATAATCTGGGTTGGAAACCAAGGGCTCAAAAAAAGAAACGCATAGCTTTTGTTTCTGACGCGGTTATGCCTTATAATTTAGGAGGGAAGGAGCGACGACTTTATGAAATTTCAAAGCGTTTGGTGAATGAAAGCTGTGAGGTGCATATTTACACTATGAAATGGTGGGATGGACCGAAAGTCATCAAGAGTGAAGGTGTCTATTTCCACGCTATTAGCCGGCTTTATCCGCTTTATCAAAAAGAGCGCCGTTCAATGTTGCAAGCTGTTTTGTTTGGATTGGCAACTTTAAAATTGATATTTGAAGAATTTGACGTGTTAGATGTTGATCATATGCCCTTTTTTCCACTTTTCAGTGCGCGCGTCGTCACTTGGTGCAAGGGGAAAAAATTACACGCAACCTGGCATGAAGTCTGGGGTCAAGATTATTGGAGGGAATATTTAAAAGGTATGTCAAGCATTTTCGGTAATTTTACAGAGCAACTCTCCTTCGCGATGCCAGATGTGATAATTTCAAATTCTGAACATACGGCGGGACGCTTGAGAGAAGTTGGCTTTAAGGGTGAAATCAAAACGGTTCCGCTTGGAGTTGATCTTGAGAGTATTTATGCTTCCCAACCAAGTGAAGACAAAAGCGACATTATTTTTGTTGGAAGGCTACTTAGTCATAAGAATGCAGATGTTTTGATTAGGGCTGTTGCCATCGTCAAAAAAACAATTCCAACTGTCAGTTGTAACATTATTGGCAGTGGACCGGAAAAAGAGAAGCTTCTAAAGTTGATTGAAGAATTGAAACTGAAAGAAAATATCAAAATTCTTGAGAATATTGAAAAACACAGTGAACTTTATGGTTCAATGAAAGCTTCCAAAATGCTAGTGCTGCCTTCTGACAGAGAAGGATTTGGTCTTGTTGTAATCGAAGCAAACGCAGCTGGTTTGCCAGTCATCACAACTTCACATGAAAATAACGCTGCCAAAGATTTGATTTATGAAGGTGTAAACGGACTTGTGGCTGAATTAAATGAGGGAAATATTGCTGAAAAAATTCTTTTCATTTTGCAATCTCAAGATAAAATGAATCCGAAACAGGGAATTGAAAAATACGATTGGAATGAAGTTGCCAAGGATGTTAAAGAATCTTTCGCTATCGTATAAAAAATATGAAAAAAGTAATTGTAACAACAAGCTGGGATGACGGGCATGTTCTTGATCTTAGACTGGCAGAGCTTCTCATGAAATATAATCTTAAGGGAACTTTCTATGTCTCTCCACGGAATAGGGAATTTAAAGCGGAAGAACTCTTGAATGATGATCAAATCAAGCAGCTTGATTGTGATTTTGAAATCGGTGGTCACACTATGACGCACCCGTTGCTTGGAAGTGTAGGTTTGGAAGAGTCCAAAACAGAAATCGAAAAATCAAAGCGGTACCTGGAGCAATTGCTTGGTAAGCCCGTCCTGAGTTTTTGTTATCCCAGTGGTGATTACAACAGTTCCCATATGGATCAGGTCAAAGATGCTGGTTTCAAGTTAGCTAGAACCGTGAAAAGATATGCGCTAAACATTGGCAATAATCCATATGCATTGCCTACTACCTTGCACGCTTTTAATCATTTTTCTGATGCTTGGAAAATCGCTTTGTTTGTAAATTTTAATCCTTTAACTTTCATTGCTTATTATAGAAATTGGAATTTGCTGGCCAAAGCGATGTTTGATAGGGTTTTGAAAACAGGTGGAGTTTTTCATCTTTGGGGTCATTCTTGGGAGATTGAAAAAAATAATCATTGGCTAGCTTTGGAAGATGTTTTTAAGTACATAAGTAATAATGAGAGCGTTCAATATATAACGAACGCAGACCTTCTATGATGAATAAAGCTAAGAAAAAAATACTTTTCGTGACACCTTATTTCAAGCCACACACCGGTGGGTTGGAAAATTATATTGCGAATATTGAAAAAGGATTGCGCGAATCAGGCTGGGAAACCGTTGTTGTAACTAGTGGTGAAGTCGGAAAGCCTTATCAGGAAGAAAATATCGAAGGCATTAAAGTATACCGCTTGCCAACAATGCTAAAATTATCCAATACTCCGCTTAATCCGCTGTGGTATTTTTACTTGAGAAAAATCATCAAAAAAGAAAGACCGGATATTATTAATGGACATGCGCCAGTGCCGTTTCTTTCTGACATGGCTGCTATTGCCTCAAAAGACATTCCCTTTGTTTTGACATATCACGCCGGAACAATGAAGAAAGGCAAGTTGTTGCCGGATATTCTAATTGGACTTTATGAAAAATTTTTATTAAAAAATACTGCGCGCATAGCCGTGAGAATTATTTGTCCTTCTCAATTTGTGATTGTAAGTATGTTGCAAGATTTCAAGGAAAAAGCTTTAGTGATAACTCCGGGTGTGGATACTTCTTTATTTAAGCCTGCCGCTGGAAACATTCAGTCAGAAAAAACGGTCTTGTTTATTGCCAGATTTGCTAACATGTATAAAATGAAGGGCTTGTGCTACTTGATAGAAGCTGTTAAGCAAATGCCGCAAGTCACCCTTAAGGTTATTGGCGAACCGATTTCGGTTGATGTAAAAAACGTTGTTTTTCTTGGGCCAAAATCAGTTCAAGAAACTGCCAGGGAGATGCAAAGCTGCACGGTACTTGTACTTCCTTCTCTTGCGCATGCAGAAAGTTTCGGCATGGTTTTAATTGAAGCTATGGCTTGCGCTAAGCCAGTTGTTGGCACAAGAATTGGTGGAATTCCCGAGGTTATTCGCGATGGGATTGATGGCCTTGTAGTTCCGGCTGAAAATCCTAAAGAATTGGCTGTTGCGATAGGAAAAATTATTACAGATTCGACTTATGCGGAGTTGTTGGGAAAAAATGGTTTTGAAAAAATTCAAGCAAGGTATTCGTGGAAATTTAAGATTGATGAAACCAATGCATTGTTTGAAAAGGTATTGGAAAGCAAGAATTGTATTGGCAATAAATTAAATGAATAAAGAAGAACTTAAAAAAAGAACCATTGTCCATGTCAGTCCTTATTATCCGCCGCATATAGGCGGTCTTGAGCGTGTGGCTAAAACATCTGCCGAAGGTTTGGAAAAACTTGGATATAAGGTTCAGGTTGTTACTTCTTCAAAAAGTGGTTTGAAAAGTGGAACTAAAAAAAATGGTAATTTGAAAGTCACAACTTTGAAAAGTTTTGAATTTGCGCACACTCCGATTGCGCCTACGTTCTTTTGGTATTTGCTTTGGTTGCCAAAAAATTCTCTGATTCATTTGCATCTTTCTCAGGCGTATTATCCAGAACTGATCTTGTTACTTTTTAAGATAAGACGTATTCCTTATATCGCTCATTTTCATCTCGATGTTGGGCCATCCGGTTTTTTCGGATCGCTTTTTTTGATTTACAAGAAATTATGCTGGGAACCAATTCTAAGAAATGCTAAAATGGTTATAGCTTGTTCGAGTGATCAGGCGGCGATAGTTCAAACTAAATATAACGTAGCTAAAGAAAAAGTAATCGTGATTCCGAATTTTGTCGGACAAGACTTTTTTTCAAAGAGCGCTTATGTTGCCGCTACTGATAAGTTGAGATTGCTTTATGTCGGCAGAATTGCAATTCAAAAGAGAATAGAGCGACTAATAAACGCGGTAGCTGCGATTTCTGTTCCGGTGCAATTAACTATTGTGGGTGACGGTGAGGAACTTCCGAAACTGAAAGAATTGGCCAAAAAATTAAAGTTGGAGAATGTTTTTTTTGAGGGGAGAAAAAATGATCAAGAGATGCAAGTATATCATCAAAATAGTGACCTTTTTCTTATTTCTTCAGATCGGGAAGGTGGAACGCCGCTGGTTGCACTTGAGGCAATGGCTGCCGGTTTACCGATTGTCGGAACCGATGTCACGGGAGTGCGCGAGCTTTTGCAAGGAGTAGGCATTTTAGTTGAGGAGCCCTATGCTGAAAATTTTTCAAAAGTTATTGAAGATCTTTGGAAAAAGCCAGCGGAGCTAAATTCACTTTCACTGAAGAGTTTGGGAAAAGCGAAACAATATTCAGAAGTTGATTATATAAAAAGACTTGAAGAGGTTTATATAAAATTATTATAATGGAAAAAATTACAATAAATCGCAAAGCTTTATTTCTCGGAGTTATTTTATGGTGGTTCTGTTTTATGTTGCTCTCAGCTGGGGAAATAAATAATTTTCAAATCCTAAATATCATTGGTTTTCCTGCACTGGTCATCTTGCCTGGCTTTTTGACGCTTAAGGTTTTTAGAGTTGAAAAGCTTGATTTTTGGGGATTTTTGGGCCTTTCTGCCGGTTTGAGTTTATTTGAGTTAATGCTGGTGGGTCTTTTGGGCAATACCTTTTTGCCTTTTTTTGGAGTAACTTCTCCACTGAGCAAGAGCACTCTGCTTGTGGAATTGTCCTATCCCATCATTGCCTTGATTTTAATTCTTTGGTTTCGCAGTGAGGAGATTAAATTAAAAGTTAGAAAATATTTAATATTTGATCAATTGCGGGATTTTATTCTGGCTTTTGCTCCGATTATCTTTGTTGTGATGAGCATTTTTGGGGCTATAAGATTAAACAATGGTGGTGATGGAATAATAACGCTTGTTATGCTAATTGGGATAGCAGGCTATAGTGCTGTATTGGTTTACTATAGTAAAAAGGTGGGGGATGATAATGTCATTCCCGTGGCTTTATTTTTCATCGCGCTGGCCCTCTTGCTGATGACTTCTTTGCGCGGCTGGTATATCACAGGTCACGACGTGCAACGCGAATATCGCGTTTTTGAGCTTACTAAAAATAACGATATTTGGTCTATTCAGACTTTTCGGGATGCTTATAACGCTTGCATGAGCATCACGGTGCTGCCGACTATTTTTTACAGATTGTTGAAATTCTCAGATCAATTTGTTTATAAATTCTTTTTTCAAGTTATTTTTGCCATTGTGCCAGGTATTATTTTCATCACAATTAAGAGGTATGCGAATTCTTGGTTGGCCTTTCTTTCTGTCTTGTATTTTATTGCTTTTCCAACCTTCTTTCAGGACATGCCAATGCTTAATAGGCAGGAAATTGCTTTTGTTTTCTTGTCTTTGATGGCCTATGCAATCTTTGAGCAGAAATTAAAGCTAAACGCAAGAAGGATTCTAATGACCATATTGGGTCTTGGAATGGTGCTCTCTCATTATTCAACAACCTACACTTTTATTGCGATAATTCTTTTTCTGCTAATTGCAAGACCAATGTTTTTGTGGTTGAGTAGGCGTCTTAAGAAAAGAAGAATATTTTCCGATTCTTCTTTGGCTTTGGTTTATGGTTCTTCAACTAAGCTGGCTAAGCAGGTCACGGTTTGGATGGTGGTTATTTTGATGCTTGCTAGTTTTCTTTGGAGCAGTGTTTTGACGGACACCTCAAACAATAGTATTTCTCGGGTTATTCTTGAAACCATTAAGGTCATGCAAAAAAACACAAAGGAAGATGCTAAATCCGGCGATGTTTTGTATAGCCTTTTTTCTTGGAAGAAGCTTGATCCTGATGCCACTCTCCGAGAATACAATGAAAAAGTTATTTTGCCAGAACGCTTAGCTTCCGAGGGGGATATCTATTATAGTGACGCCGCATATGAAAAATATCCGATAAGATCAATGGATGATGAGATTATGCCACTTACTCAAGTTGGGAAAACTTTTGCAGATATGGGTTTGGACGTGCCAGCTTTTAATTATGCTGTTCGTCAAGGTTCCGCTAAACTGTTGCAAGTTCTTGTTTTGATTGGTTTTGGTTTCGTTTTATTTAGAAAGAAATTTATCAGAAAAGTTCTGGATGTAGACTTTGTGATGTTGGCTGGAGGAAGTTTGGTGCTAGTGCTTTCGCAAATTGTTTTGCCTGTTCTTTCGGTGGAATATGGAATTTTGCGTGCTTTTCAGCAGGGATTATTCTTTTTGGGGATTTTTGTGGTGGTAGGTAGTTTGGTTTTGGTTTCTAAATTTAAGCATGTTGTGCAGGTTAGTTTTGCAAGTTTTTTGGCAATTGTCTTTTTTCTTTCATCCACGGGCGTCTTCACTCAAATTTTGGGGGGCTATGGCGCGCAGTTGCATTTAAATAATGAAGGCGCCTATTATGATATGTATTATTTGCATGAAGCGGAAATAGCTGGAATTAACTGGTTTTCAAATAATATAAAGATTGATAGTGAGGAATCAGAATTTCAGTCAGAGCTTCAAAGTGATCGTTACGTCTCCTTTAAGAGTGAAACAATTCTTAATAAAATCGCCTTAAATGACATTTATCCCGCTCTTGTTAAAAAAAGTTCGTACGTATTTTTAGGCTTTACTAATACTAATAAAAAAAGTGCGACCATTTTTTATAACGGAAATAACATTACTTACGGTTATCCGGTACAATTTTTAGACGATAACAAGAATCTTATTTATAGTAATGGTGGAGCGCTGATATACCGTTAAAAATTGGTTGGAAGAATTTTTTTGCGGCTTGAAAAAAATATCAAAAGAAATGAGATTGATGCGGTAATTAAGTGACCAATTAACCAGGCAAGCGCAACCCAAACCAAGCCGCGACTAGCCCAAACGTAAGCAAGACCACAGATAGTGAGAACGTAAATTGCATTTACGCCAATAAGTGTATTGAGCTTATTGGTAATGCGCAGGAGGATGATGCTTAGAATGTAAGCAGCAACAGCTGGGGCAGCAAGCGCTAAGATGGTGATAACTTTGCCAGCTTCTTCCCCGTATGATTTGCCGAAAATATGCAGCAAAAAAGGTCCCAGTAAGGACAAAATTAAACCAGCCGGAATCATGATGGCAGCAAGGATTAATGCTGAATGCTTAAAGAGGGACCTTAGGGATTTTTCTCCGTGTGATCCTTCCGCAAATAGCGACTGGGATACTGAATAAGCGACTGCGTAAAGTAGGTTTGCTAACATAAAAGCAAGATAATAATAACCTGCTTGCGGTGCTCCAAGTTTGTTCATGATAATAATTGGAATTATGATGATTGGGGTGATATTGAAAAAATCAGAAAGGTAATTTGCAGAAGAAAATTTCCAAAGATCTTTTAGTAAGTTTTTGCTGACAGATATTTTCGGTTTGTAATTGAATTTTTTTGTGAGATAGAAAATACTCAAAATGAGAGCTATGGTTGCAGCGAGGCCAGATGAAGCAAAGACGCCAAAAGATCCGAAAGTAACCAAAACAAGGGGCAATATGAGCTTAGCTATGCTTTGGATAGTGTAAATAAGAAAGTTGTATTTTGAAGCTCGATAGGCAATAAAGACACTGTCAGTTAATAAGTTGATAGCGCAAAAGGATGAGAGTAGGATAAAAGCCGAAGAAAAATAAATGTTTTCCGCCACGAAGCTAAGTCTTGGCGCAATGTGTGGCAAAATTAAGATATAAACCAGTGAAACAAAAAAGGCTGCCGAGAAAACCAACACCAAACTAGAATTAATTTTCTCACTTCGTTGTTTGGAAGTTGGCAAAAATTTTATAAGAGTATTGTTAAGGCCCAGTAAGCTAATGTAGGAGATAAAAACTACTGCGGATATCAGAGTTGAGCCAAACCCGACTTCGGCTGGCGTGTACAGTCTTGCAACTAATAACCAAAAAATAAATCCAAAAAAAGCTTGAACTGCTGTGCTGAGCATTAGATAAATTGAATTTCGGAAAAGACTGTCATTGCAAAAATGCTGCCATAATTGTTGGAGCATTTTTTTGATGTCTGGTTTTTTGGAAATAGTTAGCATGAATATTTTGTTTAACTTGATAAAATTATCATAACATTGTTTGCGTTGTGGCGACAAACTTATTTTTAGGTTAAAATAAGGTATATGATATATCGTTATAAGCGCTTTAAGCGTCGTATGTTTGATTTTTCAAAAAAGAAAAATCGGAGAAAAATGTTTTTTCGTCGATATGTTTTTGGTTTTGGGGTGATTGCTTTGAGTTTGACTGGCTGCGGACTCCTTATTGCGCAAACATTTAAGCAGCCCGAAATAGTTGAATACCATGGTCCAAATCCGAATATGCAACTTGCTATTGTATCACCAGAGTTAGCTTCTAGTCAAGACAATAAGCAGGCTATTTTTGATAACCAAAATGATCCGAGTGTTTTGGGTGTTTCATCAAAGTCTCTAGCAATGAAAAATCAGTTGCAAGCTCAAGCTCAAGCTAAAACCCAAACCCAAGCTCAAATTCAGTCTCAGTCTACGCCTCAAGTGCAAGATCAGGAGGTGGGAAATTTGACAGGGTTTGGCATAGCGGCTGGGGGTAGTTTAACCTCACTTAATCAAAAAGATTTGGATCAGTATTTTGATTCGTTGCAATCATTGGGTGCACAGTGGGTCAGATGGGACGTGGACTGGAGTGTTATTCAGAAAAATGGTGCTACTAGCTATCAATGGGAAGGAACCGATCGAGTTGCGCAAACCGCTAAGAAATATAACATCAATTCATTGGCTATTATAACTTATGCCCCTAAATGGGCGAGTGATAAATCATGTGACATGGATTTTCATTGCGCACCAGTTGATCCAGCTGCGTTTGCGAATTTTGCTGGTCAGGCCGCTTTGCGGTACAAGGATTCAATTGCAAATTGGGAGATATGGAATGAGCCCAATCTCGTCCTTTTTTGGAGTCCGAGGCCTAATGCCAATAAATATGTTGATATCCTGAAGGGGGCTTACAGCGAAATAAAAAAATCAAATCCAGCGGCAATTGTTTTAAGTGGTGGGCTTTCACCTTCGGGCGATGACAAGGATGGAAATCTTGCGCCTGTTACTTTTTTGAACTCACTTTACAAGGCTGAGGGAGGTCAATATCTTGATGCAGTTGCTTTGCATCCATACACTTTTCCTGTTTCGCCTGGCTACAAGGCGTGGTGGAATAGTTGGCAGCAAATGTATTCAGTAAGGCAACTAATGGTCAAGCAGGGTGATGGTGAAAAAAAGATTTGGGTAACTGAATATGGTTCTCCAACCGGGGGGCCAGGAACAAGACGCGAATTAGAGCAGCTTACTTTTAAATATGGTTCTGATTATATGAGTGAAACTGCTCAGAAAAAATTGGTTCAGAATGTTACAACTTCATATACTCAAAACCAAGATTGGATGGGTCCATTTTTCTGGTATTCATTGAAAGATGAGAGCGACAAAAAGGATACGCCGGAAAACTTCTTTGGTCTGCTGCGCTACGACGGCAGCAAAAAACCAGCCTATGATATTTTCAAAAATGCCATTTCTG
>CAILTR010000085.1 GCA_903837175.1 uncultured bacterium | reverse complement strand
CACTACAAATTCGATTGATGGATTTTTTGGAAAAACAAAAACGCTCTTGCAAGTCCATCGAGGACTAAATCAAGAGCGTAGATACAAGGTGATTCAAGAGATATTAAGAGGGTAAAATCCTTACAAAAGTTTAATTAAGCCGAAATACTGTATTTATTTTTCGTATTCTGCAGAAGCTGTTTTTTCAAGAAACTCTTCTGAGACAGTATATTCCTGACCCCTAAAAAACAGTTTGATTTCAAAATTATCTGCATTTTTTCTTTCTATCTTAATTTCATATCCTTCTACAAAATTGATAGGACCACCAGAATCTTCTATTTTAAACTTTTCACCTGTATTTATTTGATCTTCAAAAAAATATTTCAAAAAAGAAACGATATTCAAATCATGAGTCACATTTATCAAATCAACCTCAGAATTTGATATTAGTCTTTTTGACATGTTTAAATAGTGTAATAATAATTTTGAGGTTTTAGATGCTATTTCGCGTGGTGATCTAACTGTTTTATCCTCTGGCTTATCTTTATCAAAATCAAGATAAAAATTAATTATCCCATTACTTGCATTTATTATTTTTTCATTCAATTCATCTGAAGTAAGTTTCGATGGATCGTCACTAATAATTTCTTTTTTTAGCTGGCTGATTTTTTTATCAAATTGGCCACCTTCTTCATAAGGAAAAGCTAATTCATCCCTTTCTCTCAATACTCCTTTTTTTGAATTATTAGCAGCTACAATAGCATTCCCAGTATCTTCCGTTCTTTTTGTTGGACTTACATACGATTTAATCATATCAGTCATTTGTCTTGAAGAACCAAACTCTCTCCCTTGCTGTATTCCCTTTTCAGTAAGAGACGTATTATTATTAGCAGGGTCATGCTCCTTTTGCCCATGTCTAACAAAAACAATATGAATAACGACATCTTCTCCTTTTTTAATTTTTTCAGCACTTCTCGAAAACATTTCTGGTGTATAAATCTCTTTCATCCTTTTATTTACTTACTATTTTAATAATACCGTTATTTGCATTGACTTCTATCATATCCCCATCTTTTAATACCTTTGTAGCATTTTTTGTCCCAACAATGCAGGGAATATTTAATTCTCTTGCGATAATAGCCGCATGACAAATTACTCCCCCAACATTTGTCACGATTGCGGCCGCCTTTTTCATAGCAGGTAGCAAGTTTGGGTATGTTATTTGTGAAACCAAAATATCACCCTTTTCCATTTTATACATATCATCCGTAGATTCAATAAGCTTTACTCTACCTACAACTCTCCCTGCACAAACAGGTGTTCCTTTTAATTCTAAATTGTTTTCACTACTAGATTCTAACACTAGACTTTCTAAAAGTTCTTTTGCTTCGGTATCAAATATAATTTTTAAATCATTTTTTTTATAAATCAAAACACAATCATGCGCTCTTTTTTTCAGAAGTTCAGGAGCTATTTTCATATTATTTTCAAGTAAGTTTTCAACTTCAAAGGGGTTCATTGACCAAAAAGAATCGCTTTCTACGCCATAACGCGCAGAAGCAACATCAAAAAATTTCTTATAACAATACATTCCATGATAAACAGCGCCTTTACGATAATCCTTGATATAGCTGGACTCTTTAACAAAATTAATGATACCAAGTTCCTTTTTATTAAATTTAAGCACACTCAGTATTCTCCTTTGCTCTAAACGCAATTTTTTATCGTTATCTTTTTTATTTTTTTCCAAATCAACAACATTCGTCTTTTCAGATATTAATTTTTTTATTTCTTCAACATATTCATCGATTTTTTTTTCTGGTCCCGTATATCCATATGAAAGCCAGCACCATTTTCTATGCAAATCAATAACTTGCTTACTTATTTCATCCTTACCTTGATTTATATAATTAGCAAGAAACTCTATATTCTTCACTAAAAACATTTCTTCAATTGATGAATTATTTTGAATATTCCTTACTACTTTTAATAAAGATTTTTCTTCATTGTGTATATGGCTTTTCTTTTCTGACTTCGTTAAAACATTAAAGACATTCAATACCTTTTCATCAACTCCACTTTTCTTTATTTTTCCCTGAATGATTTCAATTGTTTTTTTAGTTACCAGTTCATATCTAGCCTCAGTTAACCAAGTAAAACCTGCACCTAAAACTTGAGATTCTAGATTAAATAAACTTGTTTTCTTAAATTGCCGTAATACCGTTTTATTATCATCTTTTGATACTTTTACAAGTAGCTTAGAATTTATAATAAATTGATCCGACAAAAGTTTTATCCTGCTTAATTCACTTAAGGCCCATTTTGGATTTTCAAATATCTTATTTGCAACGTATTGTGCTGCTTTATTGTATTCAGACTCTTTGCAATACATCCTTACATGTAATCCATCAAAATGAGTAATTAATTCCTTCATTTCATCGCCGAGTTTAAATTTTGGCCACCAATTCACCATGTAATAAGCCATGCAAAAAAAGAATATATGCGTTTTAGGTATTTCTTGAGCAAGCACCCAGAAATCATCTTTTTCCTGATCTATTTTTTCTGTTCTTTTTTTGACTTCAGTTTCATTAACATCATCATTTTTATTTAGCGTCGTTATCGGCCGGCTCTGCACCACATAGAACTTATTGTCCTCAAAGGCCCACTCAATGTCACAAGGAAATCCATAGTGGTTTTCAATTCTAAGAATAATATCAGAGAGTTCTAGGATTTGATTTTTATCCAAGACTTGTTGATTACTTAATGCTGGAATATCTTTCCACTCGTTGCCTCCTTCTTGCTTGCGATAAATAGCTCGATCTTGATTGGAGACATTAAGGTCGATAATTTCTTTGGGATTTTTGGTTACAACATAAGAGTCTGGGGTAATTTGCCCAGAAACAATGGCTTCTCCCAGACCGAAACCAGCTTCGATAATGAGCTGATTGGGATCTTCAGTCACAGGATGCACGGAAAAAGCAATCCCGGACTTTTCAGAGTCAACCATTTTTTGAATAACGACGGCTACGGAGATTTTAGTATTGTTAAGACCTTTTTCAAAACGATAGAAGATAGCGCGAGGAGTAAAAAGAGAGGCCCAGCAATGTTGGACTTTTTCAAACAGATCTTTTTCGGTGGTATTAAGAAAACTATCCAGTTGTCCAGCCCAAGCATTTTCTGCTCCATCTTCAGCGGTAGCGCTGGAACGGACAGCGACAAATTTGGAATCTAGTTTTTTAAACTCAGTTTGGATTTCATTGGCTATCTCAACTGGCATGCCAGCATGCTTGATGAGCGCTTGAATCTTTTCGCTGGCTTTATCGACGCTAGAAACTGCTTGGTGATCCACGTTTTTCAAAATAGCCTCAATTTCTTGGGTTAAATCTGTAGCGTGAAGAAAATTGTCAAAAGTGGTTGCAAGCACCACAAAACCATCCGGAACTGAAATTCCATGATTGAGCATTTCGCCCAAAGAAGCGCCTTTGCCTCCAGCAATGTCGACTGAGTTTTTGGAAAGTTGGGAGAAGGGGGTTGTAAACATAAAATTATGGAGATAATAGTAAATTAGAGGTGCTATTTTGCTAAAATTTCATTAATCATTTTCATTTTTCTCTCCTTTTTCAATCCTCTGTGAATTCGTAGCATATCTTTCAGGTGAGCAAATGATCCATCTAATGAATTTGTAGTATT
>CAILTR010000084.1 GCA_903837175.1 uncultured bacterium | reverse complement strand
GCGCGCAATGCAGATTGGAAAACTGTCTTTAAAAGTGGCGAGGAAAATTTAACTTACGATATTTACGCTAACGCCGAAAATATTAATCTTTACACTGGGGTCAGCGCCGTCCCGCGTAAGACGCAATTGCCAACTGGCACCCAAGTTACCTTTACTGGAATTCATGGCCTCTCAGGTTTTAGCCTACAAGAAAAATTAGTCGAATTTCTCTTAAAAGAATTCGCTTGGTTTTTAGCGCTCAACAGCGGTCGCAATTTTTCGATTATTATTAATGGTGCGGCGATAGCCTGGGAAAGTTTAATTGCGGAAAGAGAAGAATCGCAAATCAGCCACGAAAAATCCCAAACCATTTTCAAACTAACCTATCTTCGTTGGAACGAAAAAAGTAGCAACGAAGCTTCCCGTTATTATTACCTCGACGAACAATACTGCGAAAAATGGAAAGAAGCAACCGCTATTAAAAACAACGGTCAGCAATTTTATCACAGCATCTTTATCCAAAGCTCGTATTTCAATTCATTTGCTTTTAAGAAATCCGCACTCCAAGAAAATCAACCGCCCCTACTTGCAGGAACGCGTAGCGATAGCCAGTTTCGCTTTCTCCAAAAAAGTCTTGCCAATCTCCTCCGCATTAAGCGACGTCCTTTTCTTAAAGCCTTTGCGCAAGAGTTAGCAACTGAATATACTCAAAAAAATATCCTCGCAAGCGACCCCCACGAAAAACTTACCCTCACCATCCAAACTCTCGCTGAAATTCAGCCCCGACTTTTTGCTTCGCTTAATCTTGAACAAAAAAAGTTTCTGACCAACACGTTAAACCTACTCTTGCAAAGCAACCAAATTGGTCAGCTAACAAGCTTGCTCCATTCAATCGTGGAACTTAATCCCGAGGAAAAAGCTGAACTGGAAGAGCTTTTTAATCACAATGCAAAATTAGATTAAGATTATAAAAAAAATCAACCGCTATCCGCAGTTGATTTTTTATTTTTGTATTTCCTAAGAAGCTAAAAAGCTAATGCCTAAGAAGTTTACCCTGTGGCGTATGCCACTGGGGTACTTTCCGATAGCCGGTCTGGCGTGCCTAATAAGTTTACCCCGTGGCGTATGCCACTGGGGCTATTTAAGTTTCTCCCCAAAGTATTTCTGCAACTCGGCAATTTTAATGCGCTCTTGCGTCATCGTATCGCGGTCGCGGACAGTCACGGCTCCATCTTCTAAACTTTCGAAATCCACGGTTACGCAATAAGGCGTACCGATTTCATCTTGCCTGCGATAACGCTTGCCGACATTACCATTATCATCAAACTCACACATAAACTCCATTTTTAGCACGTCGAAAATTTCTTTCGCCTTCGCTACTAACTCGGGTTTATTTTTCATGAGCGGAAACACAGCCACTTTCACTGGGGCTAAACTTGGTTTGAATTTCAAAACCACGCGCTTTTCTCCGCCCGCCGTTTCTTCTTGCGTGTAGGCATCACAAATCGCAGCCAACACTGTGCGACCCACGCCAACTGATGATTCAATAATATGCGGAATATATTTTTCATTAGTGAAAGGATCCGTGTAAGAAAGTTCTTTCCCCGAAAATTTAGTGTGCTGAGTTAAATCGTAGTCGCCTCGCGCATGGACGCCTTCTAACTCTTTAAAACCAAAAGGATAATTAAATTCGATATCGTAAGCTTCTTTAGCATAAAAAACTAAATTCTCATGCTGATGCCATTTTAAATTTTCCGCTTTGAAACCAAGTTCTGCTAAGTAGAAGTTCCAACGATACTCGCGCAACTTTTCATAAGCTGTCATCTCATCTGCAGGGTTAGTAAAATATTGCATTTCCATTTGTTCAAACTCGCGCGTGCGAAAAATAAATTGGCGTGCGGTGATTTCATTGCGAAAAGCTTTCCCAACTTGGGCAATGCCAAAAGGAATTTTGACTCGCGAAGAATCAAGGACGTTTTTGAAATTCACGTAAATTCCCTGACAAGTTTCGCCGCGCAAATAAACCGGCTCCTTATTCCAATCTTCCGTAAAGTTTCCTAAATTTGATTTTACTAGTAAATTAAATTTCTTTACATCTGAAAAATCTTGCGCGCCGCAAGTTGGACATTTAATCTTAGCTTTATTTTCGCTAAATAATTTATTAATTTCTTCCTCACTCATTTTTTCATCCGCCATAACCCCAGCTTCTTCCAATAGGTGGTCCACTCTTAAGCGTGCATGACACTTCTTGCATTCTGCCAAGGGATCCGAAAAACCGCCCACGTGACCAGAAGCTTCCCAAATTCGCGGACTCATAAAAATACTTGAATCTAGGCCAACAATATCTTCTCGCACCTGGACCATATATTTCCACCAAGCTTTCTTAATATTATTTTCTAGCTCCACGCCATAAGAGCCGTAATCATAAACGGCCGCGAAGCCCCCATAAATTTCTGACGACGGAAATACAAAACCCCTGCGTTTACAAAGCGACACAATTTCTTCGATAGTTGGTTGGTTACTCATGATAAATTTTTTATTAACGCATTAACGGATTAACGGATTTGAATTCGTTAATTCGCGATTCGTTAATTTATAATAAATAATTTTATATTTAAAAAAAGACCCATCCCGCACAAAGCAAACAACTGTTTGATTTACACGGGACGAGTCTTTGCTCGCGGTTCCACCCGACTTTCCGCTTTTTTGGCGGACACCTCTTTAGATTTTCCATAAAACTGATTTCCCTTTCAAGAAGAAAAGAAGCCACTCTTTTCTCAGTTTCACTTGATTTCATTATAAACCCTTAAAGCCAAAAGGGTCAACCAGGCGCATCAAATCATCTAAAATGACACCTCGCTTTTTAAATCGCTATTGCCAAAGTACTGAGCTTGACCCGTCCAGTTTAGATACATTGGATGCAAAAATACAAGTCATTCACAATGCCTCACGTAAATACCGGGTTAAGCCTG
>CAILTR010000083.1 GCA_903837175.1 uncultured bacterium | reverse complement strand
CTGAGGGTTAAGGATGTTTTCTGCTATTATTTGCATAGAATCTCTAGGGTCTTCAATGATTAATTGAGTAAATCTAGAGATGATACTGTATTTTTCCATTTTAGGCATGTCAGAGTGTTAAGTATGACATGGGCGAGTGCATTTTATTGACAAGTTCAGCCTGTTGGGCTATACTTATTTAGTAACAATTAGCTATATATACGATCATGTTGGCAATCATTAAAACAGGTGGAAAGCAATACAAGGTGGCTGAAGGCGACAAAGTTAAGGTTGAAAAACTTGAAGGTGAGGCTGGCGCTAAAATTACTTTTGAAGAAGTATTTTTTGTGGGTGACGAAACAGCTGTGAAAGTCGGAACTCCCTTGGTGGCTGGTGCGAAAGTAACCGGTACTATCGTTGCGCAAGGACGTCACGACAAAGTTTGGGGTATTAAACACAAAGCCAAGAAACGTTATAAAGTTAAATTTGGTCACAAGCAGACCTATACTGAAGTTTTGATTGAAAAGATTGCGTAGTTGGAGCATGGAACACAGAACGTAGAACACGGAACACGGAACACAAAACATAAAGTATACAATTTCTCACTTTGAGATAGAGAAAAAGCCGAGCTCCTGAGAGAGTCGGCTTTTTTGTTGGAAAAAAGTTTAAAGGCCGCGCATCGATGTTTTGATGGGCGGCCTTTAATGTTTTTTAGGGAGAAATTCTAACTTCTCCCTTAGCGATGAATACTTCGCCGCCTCCAAAGCGTAATTTGATGACTTCGTATTCGTAAACGAATATTTTTTTGGAGTTGCTGGCTTGCGGGACTGTTACATCGCTAATTTTTATTTCGATGTTGTCTCCGATAGCAATCTGGCGGTGGTTAGCAGCATCATATAAATTTACCATCCTGAGTGGAGCGGGTAAGTGTCGGTTTGAAATCCTAAACAGCATGCTGGCTGTTAAATTTACACACTTAATGAAATGTGCTCTAGGATAAAAGTAGACACTTTTTTTAGGTATGTCATTTTCCCCGATTTCCTTTTTGCCAATGATTATTATTGGCCTTTTTCCTTCAAATCTAGGGATGATTAACTTGGTGACAATAGTAGCACTTCTTTCCTGATGAAAAAAATGCCTAATGATTTCCTTGCTGTTTAGATGAGAAATTTCACCTTTGGCGAGGAGCTCAAAAACGACTTGTCTGCTTTTTGACATACTGCTGCTATCCTTTTTATTTTTTTGCTATTAATAAAAAAAGAACCAAATCTTCCCGGCTCGATGTCGTTCACGCCGAATGACTTAAAATTATAACAGCTCTGTGCGATTTGTCAAGGCCGAAGATAAAGTAATCTCATCGGCGTATTCAAGGTCGGCGCCAGTGGAAAGGCCACGACCGAGACGGGTGATTCTAAGTTTGGTAATATTGCCGCGGTCAGTAGCTAAAGTTTGTAATTTTCTTTTTAAATAGAGGGCTGTCGCGTCGCCTTCAGTGGTCGGGTTAGTGGCTAAAATAACTTCGGTGATCTTTTCATTCTCCACGCGGGTCAGCAGTTCGTTGATTTTAAGTTCCTCGCCAGCGTTGCCAACTTGAATGACGCCACCCAGGACGTGATAAAGTCCGGTATATGACCGGGTGCGCTCAATGGAAATAATATCGAGCGGTTCTTCGACAACGCAAATGCTATATTGATCACGCTTGGGATCTTTACAGAATTCGCAAAGTTGATCTTCGGCGATGTTAAAACATTTTTGGCAAATTTTTAGATTTTTAATTTCTAGAATATTTTCTGCAAATTCCGCCAGCTTTTCCGGATCCTGCTTAAAAAGAAACAGCACTAACCGTTCGGCCATTTTAGGACCGACTGAAGGCAAAGAAGAAAAATTTTTGATCAATTTTTGAAATGATTTTGGAAACATATCTTACAAGCACCAAAATACAATAAACAAATTCCAAACAAATTTCAACTATCAAGCTTACAAAAGCAGAGGTTTTGATTGTTGGATTTTGAAATTTGTTTGTTTTTTGTAATTTGATTTTTTGTTATTTTTAATTCTGTGTGTGTATTTTTTCTAGTGATCTGAAAGAAGCGGAATTTTCTTGGAAGAAGGCGCTGACTTCGCCGACGGGACCATTTCTGTGTTTGGCGATAATGATTTTAACGATGCCCTTGTTTGGCGTATCGGGTTTTTCACGGTCTTCACGATAAAGGAAAAGTACCACGTCGGCGTCTTGCTCGATGGAACCGGATTCACGCAGGTCAGAAAGTTTTGGGATTTGCGGAGAGCGAGCTTCCACGGCACGCGAAAGTTGGGACAGCGCCAGAATTGGAATGTTAAGTTCGCGAGCCAGGTTTTTCAGGCCTCTGGAAATTTCGGAAATTTCTTGAACGCGGTTCTCGCTACCGCGACCTTCCATGAGTTGCAAATAGTCGATCACAATCAGGCCAAGATTATGTTCAGCTTGCAAGCGCCTGGCCATCGTACGCATTTCCATGATGTTGGCGCTGGCAGTATCATCAATAAAAAGTTGGGCTTCGGATAAAATTCCCATGGCTTCGCCAATCCGTTGAAAATCATTGTTAGGGCCTTCGCTCGTCAGGCGTCCAGTTCGCAGGCGCCACAAATCAACGTTAGCTTCAGCCGCTAGCATACGATCCACGAGTTGGTCTGAACCCATTTCCAAAGAGAACATAGCCACCGCCGCATTTTCACGCACGGCCACGTGTCTGGCAATATCCAAAGCCAAGGAAGTTTTTCCGACGGATGGTCTAGCTGCTAAAATAATTAAATCCGATTTTTGGAGGCCTGCTAAGACGCCATCCAAATCAGGAAAGCCAGTTGGAATCCCGCGGAACTTGTTGCCATCACGATGCAATTCATCAATGCGGTTGAAAGCTGATTCCAAAATGGAACGAATCGGAATGAAATCTTGTTTGATATATTTTTGGGAAACGGCAAAAAGTTTTTGTTCAGCTTCATCGAGCAATTTTTCCACGTCCTCGCTTTCACGATAACCAGCTTCGACAATTTCCGAAGCGGCGTTGATAAGCCTTCGCAGGAGCGCTTTTTTCTGAACAACTTTGGCATAATGTACAATATGCGAAGCCGAAGGCACGCCGTTAACGAGGGAAGCTAGATAACTAGAGCCACCAATTTTTTCCAACTGTTTGCGTTCGTCCAGTTTATTAGAAAGACTCAGCACATCAATCGGTTCGCGTTGTTCGTAAAGCTCCAGGATTACTTCGTAAATTTCGTTATGATCATCCTTATAGAAATCGCCCACTTTTAAAATATCTGCAATTTTAATAATCGCATCTTTGTCGAGCATGATCGAACCCAAAACAGATTGTTCAGCTTCCAAATTTTGCGGCGGAATCCGAAGTTCGCCAACGTTGTTGTTGGTCGGAGTGAATTTGGGTTTGTTGTAGTCCTTGAAATCTTTAGCCATGTTTTTTTTATATTAAACTAAAAGAAAATATGCTTTGCGAAATAATTACATAGAAATAAATAGAAATATGCTTTGCGAAATAATTGCATAGAAATAAATTGAATTATGCTTCGCGAAATATGATTGAAGTTAGTTGTACAATTTTATTTCTACCATACCTCAACTATATTTCTACCATATTTCTACCATATTTCCATTATATTTCTACCATATTTCTACTGTATTTCTATTATATTTCCTCAAATCGTTTCTTCATTATAGCAACTGCGCTCAACTAGGGCAATGGTTGGAAATTGGCATTTTTGTGGGTAAAGGGGGGATAATATTTAGGCTTAAATAAAGGATTTTAATTCACCTACATTCTAGCTTGAGTTGCAATTTTGCCCTCTACAAATACCTCGTAGGGAGTTAAATAGCCAAGACGCTTTCTCGGACGATTATTGATGCCTTTAACGACAGCATCTACATCCTTTTGTGTTAGTTTAGCAAACAT
>CAILTR010000082.1 GCA_903837175.1 uncultured bacterium | reverse complement strand
CGAAAGTCCAGATAGTTTACTCGATTATGTTTTTATGATTACCAAGGAATTTGAAGAAAAAAACTTCATGAAATATCCCGTCAAAGAATTTAAATATTTTAATCCAAAAGGAGGCCAGACACAATTAAATTGACAGTCCCCTAAACACTAAAAAATATTTTCTATGAAAAAAGAAGGACTTTTCAATCGGGTGATGCTGATTGTTTTTGCGGTGATTGCTTTTGTTTTTACAGCTAGCTATGCTTTTAGCCAATATCTGGAAGTCAAGAAAATAAATATTCAGGACTTGGCGGTTTGGAATGCTTGCGTGGAGGATTCAAATCTTGGCGAACAGGCTTATCAATTCTGTCGCCAAAAATGCAGTGACAACTATATGTTCAAAACGCCTTTTAACTGGGGTGCTAATGCCGGGGTGCCGGATGGGGATGAACAATAGCTTTTAGCTTCACTAGCTTTTAGGTTTTAGGAAATACGTAAACTAGCTTTTGGGAAATGTGAAAATACAAAAATAAGACCCTGGAAAAATACATAAAAAATGCCTTATTTTAGGCATTTTTTATGATGTGGGAAAAGTTAGACTTGACAAAGAGCGAAAAAGGGTGTATGATATAAAGTTATAATTAGTACATTAAAGTGACAACACGTGGAATTTTCCACAAAACATAAACGGAGAACGACAATGACAGATTTTGTCACATTGCCATCGGGAACGGAGATTTCCAATGAAGTTGCGGAGCAGATTCGTCAGGAAGTTGCGGATTACCCTGGTGGATTAGAGGATATGAGTTGTAGCATAGGAGAGATAAGGGATGATTATGCTGGCAATCCTTATTCTCATTGCTATGACACGAGCTATTGGGTGATGGAACACGAACTCCTGCTTGAGAAATATGGCATATCCTATTCGGATTTGCTTTATATTCTTGAGAAATAAAAAATCACTATATCAATAGTGGTTTGCACAAAAGATTTATTCTTTTGTGCTTTTTTCATTTTAGGGATCTATTTTTATTGTGAAACATTCGTGTCAATTGGCGTCGTCGCTCCAAAGCCAAAATTTTGGAGTAGCGTAGTTTTCTCGGGGAACTCGATGGTGTTGAGGGAAGTTAGGCCGTCGGTGTTGGTGTCGGTGAAATAGATGAGGCCATCGGAATTGTTGTTGGTGATTTGCGCCTTGTCGGTATTGAGACTGAAAAGATCCATCAGGTTGCGATGATCACGTTGGTCAATTTCAATAAATTTAACTTGTTTGCCGGTCGAGAAAATAACGTGCTCATAGTCGCGTGTCCATTGGACGTTGGCAATAGTCTCAGTATAGCGGGTGATTGAGAGCGTTTCATTTTCATTGCGAACGGGTTGGACATCCCATTTGCGGACGAAGTACGCGCTGATTTCATGGTCATTCCAAAAGAGTAATTTTTTTCCGTCATCGGAAAATTGCGAGCCAAGCGCGTTGGCTGAAAGCTGTTGAAAATAATCGTCAAGTTCACCGCGGCTATAGATGTAAAGTTTGTTTTCAGGGTTTAGGAAAACAATCCGGTCATCGTCATAGACAATGATCTGATAATTTGGGTTATTCATATCGGTTGGAGGCGATAGTGTAATTTGGGTGGGCGCGTCCGTGCCGTCGGGGTTTGTTTTATAAATAAGTCCTTCGGGCAGTTGGAAATAATAAAGACCGCTAGACGCTATTTCGTAGCTGGCGATATTTTTAGCAACCTGCCTAATTTCGGTTGGCGCGTCAAGGTCAAGGCGATAGAGATTTCCGCCAGACATATAAAAGAGCGCGTTTTTAGTTTTCGGATCCCAGCGGACATGTGAAAGGTCGTCGGTTTCGGCTAGGTCTCGAAGATTAAGCGTTTGGTTGGTTGGCACGTCAACAATGAAATAATTTTTTTGGCGGGTATCTTTTTTAAGGGCCGGAATAATAACGCGGTGGGCTTGGGGCGTCCATTCAATATTTTCTTTAGCATTATCAGTAAAAACGTATTCATTGGAACTAAAAATATTTTCCACCGTTTTAGCCTGCGCAGTCAGAACGTCCACGAAAAAATTATCACCTTCTTGTTTAGCCAGGGCGGTCAGGTTTTTCCTAGGCGAAATAAAAAAACGCGAAACGCCAGGGGTACGATAGTCGGTTTTTAGGTAACTATTTTTAGCCAGGACGATATTCCAAAATTCAGTTGAAATTCCGCTGTGGACGGAAACTTTTTTTGACCAAGTAGCAAAGCCGGGGGATTTTACTTCGAGTAAATATTCGCCTGGTTGGATGCCGTCGATATGGTAAGAGTTGTTGATGCGGTTTAATTTTTTGGAAGAGTAAAGCAAGTTATTAATATAGACATCAGCATCTTGGGGCGTCGTTTTCATTGAAACAGATCCGCCGTAAATAAAAACTCCTCGCTGTCGGTTAAAGCGATAGCCGAAAGCGTAACCAATAACAAGGGTTGAAACAAGCCAAAAAAGGACAAAAAGCGTCCACCAGAAGATTTTTTTCGGGATTTCAGAATGTTCCATAATAGTTTTGATTATAGCCTTTAATGGTTGCTTTGTCCAATAAAAATGTTCAGGCCTGAAGCAATTAAAACACTGCCGGTTGCAAGCAGGCTAAGCCTCCCCTTGGAGGCTTAGCCTCTAATAATTAGCTAGCATAAATTAGCTTGGTTTGGTATAATAAAAATAAAGAAAACTTAACTTTCAAAAATAAAAATAATATGCAATTAGAAAAAATCTTTCACAGTTTTGGTTTGTCTGCTTCGCTGGCTGAACTGGTGACAGTGTTTTTGGTGATGTTGGCAATCGCGGTAATTCTTTGGCTAGTCGTTGGGAAAAAACGGCTCCATAATTCCGTTATGAATATTTATCTTTCTTTTGCGCTGGTGCAAGTTTTGCCAGTAAATTTAATTAGCACAAATAAAAATTTATCAGTTTTAATTTTCTTAATTTTACTAGTAGTTCTAACCTTAATTGGAAATTACACTTTCGATATCGGTCTTTCTGGCTCGGGGCTGGCGTATTGGCAGATTTTTCTCATGAGTTTCTTTGAGGTAGGCGCTGTTTTCAGTATCACAGCTTCTTTCCTGGGTGATAAGCAACTATTGCAGTATGTCTCCAAAGATGCCCTGTTTTATTTTACTTCTCCTTGGGCAAAATTTACTTGGCTGGCTCTGCCCTTACTGTTCCTGATTTATATTAATAAGCGTAACGACTAAGATACTGGGAATCAAAATTTACTTGCTAGGGAATGGATTTGAGCTAAAAGCTAATGAAGCTACCCCACCTAAAAGCTACTTGCTTGTTGACTTAATTTTCAATTGAGATATAATTAATAGCGTTGTACTTGTTAGTCCCATTTTATGGGTACATAGCTCAGTTGGTAGAGCAACGGCCTTTTAAGCCGATGGTCGGGGGTTCGAATCCCTCTGTACCCACATTGATAATTTAAAGACACCCCAAAAGGGTGTCTTTAAATTTCTATTTATGGTACAGAGGGATTCGAACGGGCAGGAGCTAAGCAAGTTTTTGTTCAGCAGGACAAAAACGTAGCGTGCGTCGATGGATGCGAGCGAGCGAGCATTCAGCGCTGCCCAGGGCAAGGAATGAGTGAGCGACGGCGAACGAGTGACGCGACGCTTTGTTAGTATGTGGTATTCATTGTACAAAATTCGAACCTTTTTTGAAAGCAATCCTGACGAAGAAATCTGAAACAATGCGGACGAAGTTTTGCGGAAACAATTTTCTGGGGAAAGGATTCCGCAAAACTTCGGCTGATTCCTTTTT
>CAILTR010000081.1 GCA_903837175.1 uncultured bacterium | reverse complement strand
CTTAAAAAAACAATTATTTCTTCACTAAACTTAATTGTTCTTTTTTCTAAATCATATACTTTTTTATTTTCATTTGTCATTTAGTTATTTTAATTTGATTAAAAATTAAAAATTTCAAATTTCAAATTTTTAGAGCTTCTTGAGTTTCGCAAACTCAGCTGAAAGCCTTTTAATTCCCGCTTTTTTAAAAGCCACGACAATCACATCGCCGACAGCTGAAACGACGATTCCATCGCCAAACTCTTTATGGGCGACTCGCTCGCCACCTTTTAAAGTAATTTTTGTAAAACCATCTTCATCTTTTTCTTTCCTGACAATTTTATCCTCGCCCAAGCCTTTATATTTTTGGGCATTCTGAAAACCAGTCGAAACGGGATAATTTTTCTCCAAAAGAGAACTAAAAAAAGTTTGCTCTTGCTCGCGATATGATTTCTTTTCCATTAATTTTTCCTCGATATCTTCTAAGAATCGCGAAGGAGCGTTCATTTGGGCCATCCCGAAAAGCGTTCGCTGGCGTGTAAATAATAAATAAATTTTCTCTTTAGCGCGCGTGAGGCCCACGTACATTAATCTTCGCTCTTCTTCCATTTCGCCATGTGACAGCAAGCTTCGCGAATGGGGCAAGATGCCTTCTTCTAAGCCCACAATAAAAACCGTTGGAAATTCCAAGCCCTTGGCGCTATGCAGTGTCATTAAATGGACTGCATCTTGATTTTGGTCGACATTATCAACGTCTGAAGCCAGCGCTACCTCTTCCAAGAAAGCACTGAGTAAATCGAGGTATTCATTTTCTGATTCATCAAATTTTTGGGCCACCGAAACTAATTCCTTTACATTTTCCCAGCGAACTTCGCCCTCAGGGCCTTCACTCAAAAGCATTTGTTCATAACCACTCTCTTTAAACACTTTTTCAATAAAATCCGCCAATTTAATGCGAGGCTGGACTTCCTTCATCCGCCGAATAAATTCACAAAACTTTAAAATTGCATCTACTTTAGCATCATTCAGTTTACCGCCCACTAATGACTGCTGGCCAATGACTAATCTTTGACCGCCTGCTTCTATGCAATCCAGCCCTGCCTGCCTAGCGATATTTATCCATTTCGAAAGTGTCACCTCTCCAATCGTACGCCGTGGTTCATTAATAATTCGCTGCAAAGAAATAATGTCGCTGTGGTTTAAAATTAAACGTAAATACGCCACTATATCCTTAACCTCTTTACGTTGATAAAATTTAACTCCCCCAATAATCCGGTATGGAATTGACCTTTTTAAAAAAATCTCCTCAATCGTCCGTGACTGAGCGTTCGTCCGATAAAGCACGACGAATTGCTTATAAACGCCCTTCGCGTTTTCCTGAATTTTCTTGGCAATAAACTCCGCTTCATCCCGCTCGTCCTGCGCTTCATAAGAAGAAACTAGATGACCACTTTCTTTTTCCGTCCAAAGTTTTTTATCTTTGCGATTAATATTTTTTGAAATTACCCCATAAGCCGCATCTAAAATTACCTGGCTCGAGCGATAATTTTGCTCTAAATGAATAACTTTAGTTTCGCCATAATCTTTTTCAAAATTTAAAATATTTTGGATATCCGCGCCGCGAAAAGCATAAATAGAATTGTGCACCACAAATCCATTTGCAATATAATTATGCAGATTAGCAATATTTAGGTCATACACTTTGCCACTGTAGGCAACTTGCTTAATTTCTTTTATTTTATCCTCGATTATTTTT
>CAILTR010000080.1 GCA_903837175.1 uncultured bacterium | reverse complement strand
TTCAAACAAAAAACAAATAAAACTTCTTTCAACAAAAAATCTTTTAGAAAACGGATATAGTAATGCAGCAAAATGGTTTCAAAATGCAGAAAATATTTGGGCAATTCACAGAACGGAGAAAAATAAAAAAATTGGTGCATTGGAATATACAAACTGGAATAATAAACTTGAAAGTCAAAATTTAAATACTCTATTCGTAGTTATTTATAATGCTTCGGCAAAAGATGCAAATGCAACTGTTGTTGAAAGAAAGAAAATTGATTTTGAATTTATTATTGACACAAAGGCATATGCGTATTATACGAATCAAAAAGACGAAGCGTATTACCTCGCTGCAATTCTAAATTCAACTACACCTAATCTTATGATGAAAGATTTTCAAACTAAAGGGTTGTTTGGTGCAAGAGATGTTCACAAAAAAATTCTCGACATTTATTATCCTAAATTTGATGACAAAGACATAAAACATGCACGAATAGCGGAACTTAGTAAAGCGGCACATAAAACCGTCACAACTTTTCTCAAAGGAATCAACCCCGACAAAAAAGTGGAAGGATTACAACTCGGTAAAATCCGCTTAGACATCAAACGTCATCTGGGAAAAGAGATAAAAGAGATTGACAAATTGGTAAAACAAATTATTGGGTAAACGAGCCACCCAACTCAAAAGCGCAGAAAAGTCAGCTCATTTTGTAGGCACATTTGTTTTTTTTACAGGACACAAAAAACAAAACAAAAAACAAAAGAGCCAACAATAATCATTAAAAAAATTGAATTGTAGAATAAAAGGGTAATTTTGCGATTGACCAATAATTGCAAGGTGATAAGGGGATCCGCCGAATTTTTCCGAAGATCGCTTTTATAAAATCATAAATTAAGTAAATTAATGAAGTTAGATAATATCACATTAGAACATTGGCTCGAAGCCCCGCCAGCGGACAAGTTTAGAAACGGTAAAATCATTAACTATTACCATAGCTATATGGTAATAAAAAAATACCTAATTGATAATGTTTACAAAGATGTGGCTTCAGCAGCAAACCTCAAAGAAAAAGAAGAAGGCATGTATTACAACGATCATGGTATAGGACATGTAGATACTGTAATTGACAGAGCATCTGAACTGGTAAAATCAGAGTATTGCGATTTAAATGCTAAAGAAGTTTACTTCCTGCTTTGTGCAATTCTCATACACGATATTGGAAATATTTTTGGCAGGACTGGGCATGAAGCAAGACACCATGAAGTGATTAGCCATATTATGAATGACTTCTCAAACGATACAGCAGAACAGACAATAATTATAGAAATAGCTAAGGCTCATGGTGGACGAACAAGCCGTGATTCAAAAGACACCATTTCCGAGTTGCTTACAGAAAAACATTATGGGCATGAGAAAGTAAGAACAAGACTAATATCTTCAATCCTAAGGTTTGCTGATGAGATAGCAGATGATCGAACACGTGCAAGCCATGCAATGCTCAATAATAATCAATTAGTTGAAAGTCCAAGTGAAATATTTCATGCCTATTCCGCTTGCCTCGATTCTGTTATAGTTAAGCATCATGATAATGCCATTTTTATTCAATATCATATTCCTATTGGCTTTATTCAAAGAAAATTTAAAAAATTAAAATCTGATAGTTTTTTAGTTGATGAGATCTACGAAAGAATTGAAAAAATGCACCTTGAAAATATTTATTGCCAAAAATACATCTCAAAATTTATCCCACTAAGTAGGATTGAAGTAAATATTGAGTTCATGACGTCTTACAAAAATCCATTTGATTCAGCTTCAAGCACACCACCACCTATTAAATTTTCAATCGAAAACAAAGGGTATCCTGAATCACCAAGTCAAGGAATATTTGAACTATGCCCTAATTTAAGTGAGGGAGCGATAAAACTTGACGGAGATTACTATTTCAAAAAATTTCACATAATACCACAAAATGAGCAAAAACAATCCCTTTGACACACCAATTGTAACAAATGACTTATCGGCAGAGCATGCAGTTGAATTATTCTCAGATGTTTTTGCTGAGTTCCATACCTTACAAAATACAGGACATACATTTCTAAATGGTGCAAGAGGTTCCGGTAAAACAATGATGTATCGGCTAATGCAACCTGACTGCATGTTGCTAAAAAACAACTGCACAGTTAACAATAGTTCGGTAAAAATTTAAGCAGCCATACTGTTGATACTACCTAAGGATAACGCATCTCGATAAATTGCTTTTATTTTTTTGCAACTCAGGTCTAAATCTAAGTTTGAAAATATCCTGTCTGCAATGATTTTATTGGCGTTCAGGTTTTTTATATCACTCATGGAAAAAGCCCCGCGTTTTTGTTTTTCTATTGGCAAATAATAGACGGCTTTTGCTAAAGAAACAGTAGATAGACTTGCATTGAAATGGAAATAAAGTTTGTTTTCGCTACGTCCC
>CAILTR010000079.1 GCA_903837175.1 uncultured bacterium | reverse complement strand
GCAAGAATAGTTGACAAGTATAAGAAGAAGACAGAAGAGCTAAAGGTAAAAGAGGGGCAGCGCCTTTCCGCTGCATGAACAGGTCAGGTTATCAACTTAAACTCAGCTTTTTTTTGTCTACCGGCTGGGGTCCACTTCAATAACTCAATTAATATACTGAATGAAGGATAGTAAAGATATCATTAGTATTCCTAAATTTTCTGAAAGAATATTACTCTCTAACAGCATAGCGATTAAAAAGAGGATTGAATATTTATCTAAAATAGATTATAAAGTATATGCACATTTAAAGCCAAAGTGGATTGAAAATAATCTAATATTTACAATTATTATATTGGTCTATAATGCAAATAAAGTTTATATTGAAGAAAGTATAAATTCCGCTTTATCGCAGACTTATGTAAATACCGAAATAATAATTATTGATAATGGGACAACTGGTGATCTATCTAATCGACTGGAATCTATATTTTTGAGTAATAGCTGTATTAAATTAATTAAAATTAAAGAATCATTATATAATCCGTTATTAAATGATTTTCTTGATCCAATTCCTAATTTTTGGAATGCTGGGTTATTTTGTTCTGTGGGTGAATATGTATATTTTTTGTCGTATGACGATAGATTGAGCGATGATTATGTATATAAAATGATGAATTTATTTAATTCAAATAATACATGTTTATCGGCTGCACCACTTGTTGTGAGCATTAATGAAGAAGGTTTTATTAATGAAAAAATATCTGATAATTTAGCTAAAATTAATTGCAGAACTAAATATACAGATGGCTTATTGCTTGCAAAAAGCATAATAAATAAAGGAGACTTAATAGGTGCTCCTGGTGGTTATTTAGCTCAACAATCAAATAACGTTTTAAAATATGGTGGTTTTGATAAATTCAATGATATAACCCAAATAATAAAAATCGGTATTCATGGTGTTTCAGGATATGATCCTACAGCAATATTATATTGGAGACATCATTCGCAGCAAGCAAATAAAATACAAAAGCAGATGGGTCTGGTATATTATAAAGAGTTTATTGAGTTCTTTGATCAATATGACATTTATGCTATGCATGAAAAGTGTTTTGGTGCTGATTTTGCAGAAGAATTTAATAAGTATATTCATCAAGTTGCTGAGGATGGAGCTATTTATAGTTTAGTTGATAGTTGTAAATATGGCTTTTCAAGTGGTTATATGGCTTTTAAACGAATACTTATAGAGTGCCCGCCAAAAACTATAATTAAGGTATTTTATAGGGCCTTTCTAAATTATAATGATGAAAAGTTTGGTTATGTTATAAATAAATTAAGACATGTTTTTCATTTTCTTAAAACCCTTCATAAACCGAATATTGCTAAGTTATAAATTATTTACAAATTATTTATAATCCGGATTTTAAGGGAGTATTTACAAAATCTATAACTAATAATATTTTTTTGAAAACTGTTTTTGTTTCTGGGACTTTTAACGTTCTTCATCCAGGGCATCTCCGTTTGCTACGCTTTGCCAAAGAATGTGGCGATTACTTGATAGTGGCAGTGAATTCTGATCGTATTGCAGCGAACTCCGCTCATGTGCATGAGCATTTGCGCCTTGAGGGAGTGCAAAGCATAGGCTGGGTTGACAAGGCTTTCGTTTGTGACGATGCTCTTGTAGATACCATTGCACATTTTCGTCCAGATGTCGTTGTTAAAGGCAAAGAACATGAATTACGGTTTAATATAAATAAAATATTAATTAACTAATATCTAAAGTGTTTTCTTCTCTAATAATTCCGTGAAATTTAAGGCATTAACATATAGAGCAGACATTGATGGTCTCCGAGCCATAGCTGTATCGTCTGTTATATTTTTTCATGTCGGTATTCCTGGATTTTCAGGTGGTTTCGTAGGTGTAGATATTTTTTTCGTTATCTCCGGATTTCTCATTACATCTATAATCCTCAAAGAAATTCACGCAGGAACATTCTCTATAGCCCGGTTCTATGAGCGCCGAATTAGAAGGATATTCCCAGCACTCTTTCCCCTCATTACCTTTACTGTTGTATTCGGCGCTTTCCTGTTTGATCCCATTGCATTCAAAGCATTTGGACAAACAATCATTGCTACAACATTTTTCGGTTCTAACATTCTCTTTTGGCAGGAGTCTGGGTACTTTGATGCAGCCTCCATTACTAAACCATTGCTCCATACATGGTCACTTGCAGTAGAAGAACAGTTCTATATTTTATTCCCGCTCTTACTCATTGCTATTAATCGTTTTTTTAAGAACAGATATATTACGTGGTTGCTTGGCATCTGTCTTATCTCTCTTCTTGCAAACATCTATGGCGTCTATACACATCCATCTGCAACATTTTATCTTGTCTTTACGAGAGCATGGGAGCTGCTTTTCGGGTCAATTCTTGCAATTGGGGTCTTACCCAAACTTAAGCTAGACTTTCATCGCAATCTCTTTTCAATTGCAGGAATCTGCTTCATTGTATACAGCGTAGGCTTTTATACTGAAGCCACGCTCTTCCCAGGTGCTGCAGCTCTGACACCTGTACTGGGCGCAAGTTTGGTTATTTATAGCGGAATTGGTGGTGGGAAATCAACCATAAGCAAGATCCTCAGCATCAAACCTGTAGTTTATATCGGTCTAATCTCATACTCACTCTATCTATGGCATTGGCCACTTATAGTCTTTGTGAGGTATCTGATATGTAGAGAGCTGACATCTGTTGAAATTACAGCAATCATCTTAGCCACTCTTTTGATTTCCTCGCTCTCCCTGAAATTTATCGAGCAGCCATTCCGAGGCCTTGAGCCTGTTATTCCTGACAAAAAAAAACTTTTCGTTTTATCGGGGGTATTGATGGTCATAGTTTCAATTATTGGTACCTTCATTTATTTGCAAAATGGGATGCCCTATCGCTATCCTGATGCCAAATCAGCTATTATGGATATGGAAACGGATCCCCAGTGGATGCACTTTGAGGAGAATGAAATCAACCTGGATGGCTTGCAGAAAGGAAAACAACCTGCGTTAATAGGAAAGTGGAGGGCTCCGTGCTTCGCTCTATGGGGTGATTCTCATGCCGGAGGTTTAATTACAGCACTGTCTGAGATGAGCCAAAAATACGGAATATCAGGATATAATATAACTCATGGAAAGAAATTCCTACCAATACTTGGTTTGGATAGGGTTAGATCTGATTATAATCTTCATGAAGCTCAGTACAATCAAAATGTTATCGATTTTATAAAAGCTCGGCCTGAAATATCAACAGTTATTATTGCTGGCTATTGGAGTGCAGAATCAAAATATGTTGATGTCACTGGAGAATATAATGGCAAAAAAACATATTCTACTTTCTTGAAGCAAGGCCTATTAAGATCTGTTGATGCAGTGTTAAAAATGGGTCGAAAAGTGGTGCTTGTAACTGACGTACCCACACTAAGAGATGGTCCGAATGCAATTATCTATGTTGCTAAAAGATTTAATAAAACTCCAAACTTCCAGAAAATATCTCCATCCATCGCTGAATATGAAAAACAGAATAAAGACGTACTATTGATATTCAATGAGATAGCCAAGTTTCAAAGTGTGACTATTGTTCATCCTGAATCAATGCTGTTTGATCATAATGGGAATACAATAGTAATGGCTAATGAAAAATCTCTCTATATGGATACTGATCATTTATCAACGGAAGGTTCTCGATTTATTTCACCAGTATTTGATCAAGTGTTCAAAACAATGGTCATGATCAAATAAATGGATCAAATGCAGTCTGTAAAATAATTCATAAATGTTCCTTCGCTTATGAGTTTTTAACTCGATACTTTATAAACGGGCTATAGTCAAGAATAGAGGCCATGCTTAGCGGAATAAACAGAGTTAAATTTATTGCTAATCTTCAAAAATATTATGCACCAATGATCAATTACGATAAAAAAAATATCATAATCCTATTATAGTGGACCCCGATTTTTAGACAGCGGTTTAAGTTGTTAACTTGCCCCAAAAAGGAGCAGGTAATGACAAAAAGGACACGAAAAAATTTCAGCAGTGACTTTAAGGCCAAAGTGGCGCTTGAGGCTATTCAAGGGGTC
>CAILTR010000078.1 GCA_903837175.1 uncultured bacterium | reverse complement strand
TTTTTTGTTTGCATGCAATTGATTTTTAAAATTATTCTTTTGCCTTTATTATACCACTAAATTATTTCAAGCTAGGTTTCCCTCAACGACAAACCATCAAAAAAAAGAGACCTGAGTCTCTTTTTTTTGATTTATTGTCGGACAAGTAAGACGCTTTGCGAACACCTATGGGATAGCATTAAAATGCCAAATTACCTGCGTGACTTAAGGGAAATAGGTGAAATTTTAGAAAAAACACCAACACTAGCACGATTTGACTTAGTACCCCAAGAGTTTATACTCTAAATACAGGTTAAAAAATATGGAAAAATTCATTTTCAAAGACGAAGAGGACAATATGAGTGCACTTATTGAAGCAACCCAAAATATGGGCAGTTTAAGCAATTCAGGTGAAACTGAAAGCACAATTTTGGCAGACAATGGCGAGGTTATCAATCTGGGAACTGAAGCAACCCATACTAAGGATTAGTGTTGTGAACACTTAGGACGCATTAAAACAATCACTATTCATAAATGGTGGTTGTTTTTTTGTTGTTTAAGGTGTAAATTATATATGTCACACTCAACTTAATAGACCCTGTCCCGTAGTGGACTTGGCAAGATTGCGTCTAAAAATAGGGCAACCTTGCTAAAACAATTGGACACAATCTGTCTAGTTGGGTGTGACAACCAGTGAGGTTGTCCTTTTTTGTATCCGAAAACAATATTAGCCACAAACAATAAATTTAACTTATAACAATTAAAAAAAATGGAAAAAGAAACACAACCCTCAGAACAGGGTC
This sequence comes from uncultured bacterium, assembly GCA_903837175.1. Classification (GTDB taxonomy): domain Bacteria; phylum Patescibacteriota; class Minisyncoccia; order Moranbacterales; family GWC2-37-73; genus CAIPMZ01. The sequence continues at coordinate 3,217 of CAILTR010000078.1, read as the reverse complement.
AGAACGTTCAACAAAAAGAGTGGTATAAAAATTGGTGGGGTGTATTGATTGCACTTGCAATCTGGCCATTGTTTGCTATTTGGTATATCACAAAAAGAACAACGTGGGCTGATGATAAAAAAGGTTTTGCAATTATTGGCGTTATTATTTTAGCGTGGTTAGTATATGGGAATGGAAAATCTTCAGAAACAAAACAACCAGAACAAAAGCAGATACCACAACAACAAGCTCAAACTCAAGCACCAGTAAAGGAAGTGGCACAACAACCACAAAACATAACCCCACAATTTTCGTTTGATGTTCCCTCGCTTATTGGAAAAAATATAGACGAAATAAAAACATTGTTGGGAAGCCCTACAGACTACAAGGCACCAACAAAACAACAGCTAGCTATGACTAGTGTTTGGGATATGGGATACACAAAAGATAATGTGAATTTACTGATAACATACAATCCAAAAAGTAAGGTTGTGACTGATTTTTTCATTGATGGAAGTGACAAAAATAAATTACTAGCTCAAGGAAACTTGCAGGAAGTTAATGATAATTATGCAGTTGAGTTTGTAAAAAATGTTATTAAACCAAGTGAAATTCTTGGTGTGAAGATAATGAAAAAATTATCCAGCGAATTGGGTGCAAATGTGACATATAATGCATTGGCTTTCAAAATCGCAAATGAAGAAGACTACGACTGGAACAATTGCAAATTTGAATTGAATGGGGGTGGCAAAGTTTTTAGTGGTGGATATGAATATAAATCATCATCAGGTATTAAGGCCAAGGGCAACATAGTTATTGCTTATTCAGAATTTACAAAGGACAGCAAGCGATTTGATTTCTACTCTGAAAAACCCGAAAACCTATTCATTGCGTGTGATACTAATGGGCAACATCGTACAAATTATTTCTCGATAAAATAACTTTTTCCTCTATCACCAAATGAAAAGTCAGTATTGAAAAATATGCTGGCTTTTTGCTTTTTCCATTGGACAAAATTCCTCGTATCTGCTACAATAGGCATAAATAGAGGGTAAAAATGATATACATTTATGACAAATATAAATATTCAGACGCAGTTTATTGAACTAAGAGCAACAGGAATTAGTTTTGCCAAGATTTCCGAACAACTCAAGGTAAGTAAACCCACACTCATTATGTGGGGCAAAGAATTTGAGCTTGATATTCAAAATATGCGGACAATTGAACAGGAGGCACTGCGTGAGAAATATCTCATTACCAAGGAAAAGAGAATTGAAATGCTTGGAGAGAGCTTGGATAAGGTAAAGCGTGAATTAGCAAAAAGGGATTTCAGTGAAATACCAACCGAAAAACTTTTTGCATTGAACATTAAACTATTGCAAGAGATAAAGGCAGAGGAAACCTTGGCAGTTCCATTTTCAGAGAGAGGTGCTCACGAGATTAACTTATCAGAATTGAAGCAGTGGAGTGCATAAATAACTTAACCATTTTTGTCCATTTCTTTACCAAACAAATACCTGCTTTTTGCGGGTTTTGTTTCCAATAAGTATGCTAAGCCATTTCAAAGAAGAAGATTTCACTAAATATAGGTACGCTATTTATGCTCGCAAATCAAGCGAGGAAAGCGACAGACAGTTGCGTTCTTTGGACGCCCAGATAGACGAATGCCAAAAATTAGCAGAGTACCAAAAACTAAAGAAGCCTATAATTATTCGTGAAGCAAAATCAGCCAAGAAGCCAAATAAAAGACCAGAATTTAGCCGTCTTCTTGAAAAAATAAAGGCTGGCAAAATTGACGGTATTATAGCGTGGGCACCAGACCGCTTGGCAAGAAATATGTTAGAAGCTGGAAAGATTATTGATATGATTGATAATGACATAATAAAAGACTTGAAATTCGTAACATATCCCTTTTCCAAAGACGCCAATGGACTTATGACATTGGGAATGTCTTTCGTGCTGTCAAAACAATACTCTGATAAATTAGGCCAAGACGTAACACGGGGCTTATATTCAAGCTTTGCCGAGGGAAAAGCTTCAGGAATGACGAAGCACGGTTATAAGACGGATACTTCTGATTACTTTGTGCCAAATGAAATGTTCCCCCTTTTGCAAACAGCTTGGCAGAAAAGGCTACAAGGCGAAAGTTTAGTAAAAATTTCCGACTGGCTCAACAAAAGTGGCTATTTGAAAACATACAAAAATAGCAAACGAGAAGTTTCAATGACTAAACAAAAATTGGGGCTTATTTTCAATGACCCATTTTATTATGGCATTGTTAAAATTAAGCAAATGACTGTTGATTTGCGTAAAATAGCCGAAGCAAATTTCAAGCCAATGATTACCGAAGAGGATTTTATGCAGGTTCAAAGAATGGTAAGGGGTGGAAAGGTAACATACCTCAGACAGCCAAATAAATTCGGTACAATGCCCTTAAAAGGCATTGTGAGGTGCTCTGAGTGTGGTGGTACCTGTATGGTCTATCCTTCAAAGAGTAAGGGTGGTCAGCGGTATTTATATTACACTTGTAGGAATGAAAATTGCTCAAGAAAAAGTGAGGGAACTCGTGGAAAAGTTATATTTGATTGGCTATATGATTTTTTGAAAGACGGCTTTTCTGTAACCAAAAAAGACTATGAGAAATTAAGGGAAAACAGAAAAAAGAATATGGGTGGTATCAAGGCAACACTTGAGGCGGAAATTAGGCAACAGCAAAATAGAATAGACAAACAAAATGAAACTATTGATAACATTTCAATGAAGCTCTTAAATGTAACCAGTGAGGTTGCCAAAAAATCCCTTGAAAAACAACTGGACGAACTTCAGGCAAATAAAGAAGTTGAAGATATTGAATTAGAAAAGAAGCGAGCACACAAGAAAGAACTTGAAACAGTTGATATTACTTGGGAAAAATTTGTGAACACCACGAAAAACATAGGAAATATACTAAAAAGTGGTGATAAGTATCAAAAAGACATAGTAGTGCGAAATATCTTTGTGAACATTTTAGTGAACAAAGAAAAAGTAGTCAATTATACGTTAAAAGAGCCCTTTCTGGCTCTCTTAAATCGTACTTCTAATGAAGTTGTACTATCTGGTCGGGGCGCAGGGATTCGAACCCTGTCTAAATGGTCCCAAACCACTCGTGCTAGCCGTTGACACCACGCCCCGAGGCTGATTGCTAACTAATATCCATCTTAAAGGATTTTCCCACTTAAGTCAATTAGTGACCTTCCCA
>CAILTR010000077.1 GCA_903837175.1 uncultured bacterium | reverse complement strand
TGCTTGGAATGTGCCTACGGAAGATTATTATGCCAAAAATACAATTATGGCTGAATATAAGAAATGCGTGATGGCTCCAGTGTATGTTTCACCTAAGTGGAAAACAGAAGTTGGCTTTGTTGAAAATTATCTAAGTAATAATGAGAGAATTTCCTGGTGGTTCAAAAATGGCGATGCGCGAAATGAAATTTATTTTGGCGTGCCATATTTGGATGAAAAAGAAAAATCAGCCACTTTTTATCCAGATTTTATCGTGCAGTATAAAGATGGAAAAACTGGTATTTTCGATACCAAAGGTGGCCAAACAGTCACAAGCTTTGAAACCAAATTAAAAGCTGAAGCTCTGCAAAAGTATTTCGAGAAAAATAAAACCAAAAAGCTTTTTGGTGGAATTGTCAGGTCAGACAAGGAAAACAAAATCTGGAAACTGAATCAAGATCAAAAGTATGATTTTGAAGGTGGAAATTGGGAGGAATTGAATTTGTAAAAAAATAGGAATTGAATTTTTTAGCGACCGCTAAAAAATTCAATTCTTGTTTTGACAAAACAAAAAACCTCATAGTTGAGGTTTTTTAGCTTTTTTATAGATGTGCCCAAGAAGAGACTCGAACTCTTATGGCTTGCGCCACACGATTTTGAGTCGTGCGTGTATACCAATTCCACCACTTGGGCCTGCTTTATAACTCCCTTATAGTAGCCATTTGAAAGTCATTTGTCAATGTGCTATAATTCAATACATAACACGTAACACATAGCACATAACATTTGCTTCATGCTCCATGTTTTGTGTTCCATGTTCTATCACTTTGGCTAAAATAATTTCACTGATAAATCAAAAAGGCGGAGTTGGGAAAACGACGACGGCAATTAATTTGGCGACCTATTTGGCTGATTTTGGCAAGCGGGTGCTTTTGGTGGACCTTGATCCGCAGGGCAACGCCTCCTCTGGGCTAGGGATTGATATCCGCAGTCTCCAGCAGGGTTTGTATCATACTCTAGTTGGCGGCGTTCATCCGCGTAATGTTATTATGAGACTTGAAAGCGCCAAACACGATTTGATGCCATCTTCACAAGATTTGGCTGGGGCGGGAGTTGAGATGGTGCATTTGGATAATCGCGAGTTCAAGCTCTATGACGTCCTGCGTCAAGTTCGAGGTGACTATGACTATATTATTATTGATAGTCCACCAAGTTTGGGCTTGCTGACAATTAACGGCTTGGTAGCTAGTGATGAGGTGCTGATTCCTGTTCAGACCGAATATTACGCCCTAGAAGGCCTTAGCCAGCTCCTGCAGACCATTGAGCTCGTTCAAACTCATTTGCAGCCTAATTTGAAGATTATGGGGGCAATCCTGACGATGTATGATCGACGTAACCGGCTCGCTCGCCAAGTGGTCAAGGAAATGCGCAATCATTTCCCCGGACACGTCTTTGATAGCGTTATCCCGCGCAGTGTCCGGCTAGCCGAAGCGCCAAGTTATGGTAAGTCAATCCTAAGTTTTGACGGACTCTCCAAAGGCGCCCGCTCGTATAAATCGTTGGCGCGAGAGATTATTGAGAAGGATGAGGTAGAATTGAGAAACAAGATATAACTATTTTATAAATTTTAAATTTGAAATTTGAAATTTTAAATCAATTTTGAATGTTGAAATGTTTTAATGAATTATTTAAAATTTGTTCATTTTTCATTCATTTAAAATTAAAAATTTAAAATTAAAAATTAAGTGAAATATGAGTCAACAATTCGGACTTGGCAGGGGACTGTCATCGCTTATTCCTAATAAACAAGGTGCGCCAGAGCCAGCCCAAGGCCCGGCTGATTTTTCGCAAAAAATAGTGGCTAGCTCTACCGAGGAAGCTATCCGGGGCGATAAATATATTATTGAGGCTGATATAAATCACATCATCGTTAATCCGCATCAGCCGAGGCATTTTTTCGATGAGGAAAAATTAGAAAATCTAGCCCAATCCATTAGAAATCATGGGATTATCCAACCGCTAACGGTTAGTAAAAATGGTAATCAATATGAACTGATTGCTGGTGAGCGTCGTTTTCAAGCCGCGAAATTAGCGGGCCTGAAAAAAGTTCCGGTAATTGTGAAAGACGTCAATGAACTTGAGAAATTAGAATTGGCAATTATTGAAAATATTCAAAGGCACGATTTAAACCCAATTGAAGAAGGCCGCGCTTATCAGAAATTAGCGGATGAACATCAAATGAGCCAAGAGGAAATCGCGACCAAAATGGGGAAGAGTCGAAGCTTAGTAGCTAATAAAATGCGACTTTTAAATTTACCAATCGAAGTGCAAAAGGGTCTAATTGATGGCAAAATCACCGAAGGTCACGCGAAAACAATTTTGTCTTTGGATAATCCCGAAAAGCAGCGCGCCCTTTACGAACTTATTTTAAAAAGCAATTTAACGGTCCGGCAAGCCGAAGATAAAACGAAAGAAGTTTCCGTGAAATCCTATCATCGCTCAACTAGCATTGATCCCGAGCTTAAGCGCGTGGAGGAAGAATTAATAACCCTCCTTGGCACTAAAGTTAAAGTTTCTAAAGCCGGTGACGGTGGCAAAATCTTGATAGAATATTACTCCCAGGAAGATCTGGAAGCACTGGTCGAAAAAATCTCCAACAAAATACAATAGACAAAAAGCAACAAGCAATAAAAAATACTTCACATAATCTCGTGAAGTATTTTTCTTTTTATTTGTAGCTTTGTGCGGATTAGCTTTATTTAATTAGGCCGTCTTTCTTTAACTCCTTTTTAATATGTGATTTGGCGGCGGAAGTTTTGACGAATTTTAGCCAGTCTTGGTTGGGGCCTTTGCGATCTTTGGAGGTCAAGATTTCAATCACTTCGCCATTTTTAATATGCTGGTCAAGGGCGACCATTTTATTATCAATCTTGGCGCCGACAGTGTGGTTGCCAACTTCGCCGTGAATAGCGTAAGCAAAATCAATCGGCGTGGCTTCTTCTGGTAGTTCAATAATATCGCCCATTGGGGTAAAGGCAAAAATGTGATTTTTAAAAAAATCAATATTAAGGCTCTTCATAAATTCTTCATCATCGCGACCGATTTCCGTTTGCCACTCGCGCAGTTGTTTAACCCATTCAATTTCTTTGACGGGTTCGCTTTTTTTCGCGGTTCTGAAAATATAATCTTTCCATTTTTTCTTTTTGCTTTCGCTATAAATCCAATGGGCAGCAATTCCGAATTCCGCTTCGGAATGCATTTTCTGGGTCCGAATTTGAACTTCGATAATTCGTCCGTCTGGACCAAAAACGGTGGTGTGGATTGATTGGTAGCCGTTCGGTTTTGGCAGGGAAACGTAGTCTTTAATGCGTCCAATCATAGGGCGATATTTTTTATGGACAATCCCCAGGGTTTCATAACAATCAGCAATTTCCGGCACGATAATGCGCACAGCCGCTAAATCATAAACGCGGTTAATGTCCATGTCGTGCTTTTTCATTTTCAAGAAAAGGCTGTAAACGCTTTTCGCGCGACCGCTCGTTTCAAGGATCGTAACTCCCGCTTTTTTCATTTCTGCTTCAAGCTCAGCAATCGCTTGCAGTACATATTTTTCTTTTTCTTCGTAATATTTTTCCTCCTGATTTTTTACTAACTCATAGTTTGCTGGATCAAGATATTTAAAGGCGAGATCTTGAAGTTCAGATTTCATTTCGCCCATTCCAAGGCGATTAGCAATCGGCGCGAAAACTTCCATCGTTTCGCGAGCGATCCGGATTTGTTTGTCAGGCGGATTAAATTCTAGCGTGCGCATATTATGTAAGCGGTCGGCCAGTTTAATAATCACGACGCGAATGTCGGTGGCCATAGCCAAAAGCATTTTACGTAGATTTTCTAAATAATATTCTTCATGCGAACCGCGTAATTTTATTTTTCCCAATTTGGTTACGCCGTCAACTAAATTGGCAATTTCACTGCTAAATTGTTTTTCAATCTCAGCCAGCGGAACTGCTGTATCCTCTGGTACGTCGTGCATGAGTCCCGCCGCAATGGTTTTGCCACCCATCCCAAATTTAGCCAAGATGATCGCCACCGCAATGGGATGTTGCACGTAATCCTCACCACTGCGTCTTTTTTGGCCCGCGTGAGCCTTTACCGCCAGCTCGTAAGCCTGGGTAATTACTTTTTTTCTAATTTCAGACGGGGGAACGTGAAAAGCATTGAAAATATCTTGTAAGGTTAAATTGTTCATAAAGTTAAATGTATATTAAGGGTAACTTTAGCTAACTTAAGTATAGTTTAGGGCGGGGAATGAGGCAAGAAGTGTGAATCAGTGGGACTGTCAATTTAATTGTGTCTGGCCTCCTTTTGGATTAAAATATTTAAATTCTTTGACGGGATATTTCATGAAGTTTTTTTCTTCAAATTCCTTGGTAATCATAAAAACATAATCGAGTAAACTATCTGGACTTTCG
>CAILTR010000076.1 GCA_903837175.1 uncultured bacterium | reverse complement strand
CGATTGATGGATTTTTTGGAAAAACAAAAACGCTCTTGCAAGTCCATCGAGGACTAAATCAAGAGCGTAGATACAAGGTGATTCAAGAGATATTAAGAGGGTAAAATCCTTACAAAAGTTTAATTAAGCCAAGTTTCCGAAGAACATTCTGAATATGTTTGGGTTACAGTTGAAGAAGCGTTGCAAATGGTCACCAAACCAAGTATGCAGACAGATATTCAGGCTTTTATAAGAGAGAGAAAATAGAAAAATTATTCTAATTTTTGGCTGGCCTCCCAAATTATTTCAAAGATTGGTCTCAGTGATTGGGCCAATTTTTTTGATTCGATCAAAACCAAAAAAGGTTGTTCATCAGAGAGAGAAGAGATGGAAAGTTTGTTTTCGGTCAAAACCAAATCGGTGTCAAACTTTTTTTCTTTTGGCAAAAGCCGGACTTTCTGTCCAGCCTTGGCAAATTGCTGGGCAAAGGGCAATTCTGCTGGTTCATTGGGAACAAGATGTTTAGCTTCAACTTTATAGAAATTCTTTTCATAGTTTTTCGTCCATTGGGATAATTTTTGCGGAAAATGCTCACTGATTTTTTGATAAGAAGAAATATAAAAAGCTTCTTTAGCATAATTCAAATCTTCATACACATTTAGAATTCCTTCGCTGTCTGTGAAGTAACTGATCTTGGGACGCATGCCACTTTTGTTTTGCAAAGTTTGCAGGAAAGGAATCATTTCCGCAAAATTTTTCAAATCAGTTTTCTTCTTAGCTAAGATAACTTCCGGACTGATACCTTGGTATTTTTTCGACTTTTTGCTGGTCGTCTGCGAAACATAGCCACCCTCCTTGAGTTCTTCAAGAATGAGATAGGTGGTGGGTCTTTTGAGTTGGGCAACTTTGGCAACTTGAGAGGCTGAAGCTGTGCCCAATTCCAAAAGTGCCAAATATATTTTGGCTTCTTTGTTTTTGAGCCCCGTGGTTTCAATAAGTGAGATAAGGTCAAGATCCATAGTAAGCACATCATATCATCTTTTTCAAAAAACGTCAATAATTATGACAACAACTTTATATTATACCTATATTAAAACAAAATATTATTCAAAAGTTTGTATTAAAATTGACTAAGTACTTGCCTTAGCTATAATGATTTGTTAGTTGTTACTATAAAAAAGCCACTGAACCTATTTTAATCCAACTATCTTTTCTCAATATCATTTTTATGAATAAAGTTTTAAAAACAACCAAATTTGTAATGGAAAACTCTGATTTCGTTAGGATAAATCATGAGCACCTTCTGACATTTTCCAAAAAATTCAACGCCAATAAGGTCAAACACTGGTTAAGTGTTGCTCCTTTTGATTTTGCAAATTTAAATGAAGAAGAAAAATTACATTTCGTTTTTATTCTAAATGCCCTTAGTTTTTGCTATTGGGGTGAGCCAAAGTGGACCGTTAAATACGAGGATGCAAAATGTGATGGAGCATGGGGAATGATCCTAGCTCTCAATCGTGCAATTAAAAAAAATAAGAAAATTCTTAATTTTAGCTATTGTTCTAAACTATCAAAAACAGAACTTGTGAATATTTTAAAGGGCAACACAGAAATTCCACTTTTGGAAGAGCGCTGGAAAATCTTACAAGAGCTCAGTAAAACTATGCTCACCCATTTCAATGGCAAGGCAAGCGCGTTAATTAGCTTGTCGCATGGAGATGCGCAAAATCTTTTGGCCCTTATTGTGAAAGTTTTTCCTTCTTTTTCTGATACAGCCACCTATAAAGGAAGAAAAATTTATTTTTATAAGCGAGCCCAACTGCTTGTGGCTGATATTTATCAACTTTTTAATGGTCAAGGGGTGGGTACATTAAAAAATGTGAATTATCTGACTGCTTGTGCTGATTATAAACTTCCTCAAATTTTACGAAAACTTCAAATTTTAGAATATACAAAGGAACTTGCGGAAAAAGTTGATACTAAAATTGAGATTTTTCATAATTCAAGAGAGGAAATTGAAATACGTGCAAATACTATTTGGGCAGTTGAATTCATAAAAAATATAATCAAAAGCAAACACCCAAAAATCAATTCTTTCGAGATAAATGATTATTTATGGCTTGCTACGCAAAAAAAATTTACTAACGATAAACCTTATCACCGAACAAGAACAATAGCCTATTAAAAAATGGTTTTTAATTTACTAACCTTTTTATTGGCTAGTTTCTTAAAAATTGTTAAAATGGTTTTACTGTGGGAATAATTTTTAAACTGAAGAAAAATTTATGGAAATAGACGTGCAAAATCGGAAAAAGCTTGGGGAGATTTTCAAAATCTTGAAATTTTCGGAAAAAGAAAGTTTACAGCAAATGGATGCCTTGGGCGAAAGGCTTTTGTTGGATGTGGTAGCACAAGCTTTGGCGGACAGTGAGGATGTGACTGGTGATGAAATTCAAAACAAAGACGATGTGGCTGATTTTTTGCTTAAGAACTATAGCCCAGAAGAAATTAAGAGTTTGACAGATTTGGTTTTTCGGGATGTGGTCGTGGAATTTTTTGCAAAATTGATCAAAGATGTTGAAACTGACAAAAAAGAGCAAATTGAGGAAATCCTGGATTCGATTGAATAGCTGGTAGGCAGAATTTTTTTGAGGTTCGGGCGTAGTAAATTTTATGTCATCTTGAGCGTAACGGAGTGAAGCCGAAAGATCTGAGCCCAGATTTCTCGATTCCTCCGCCTGCTGGCGGATTCACTCGAAATGACAATTAAATTGGATTAATTTTTTTATTTTAAATAATTTTATGTCAAAGACACAAGAAAATCTGAAAGTAGCCTTTGCTGGGGAGTCGCAAGCTAATCGCAGATATTTGGGGACTGTCAATTTAATTGTGTCTGGCCTCCTTTTGGATTAAAATATTTAAATTCTTTGACGGGATATTTCATGAAGTTTTTTTCTTCAAATTCCTTG
>CAILTR010000075.1 GCA_903837175.1 uncultured bacterium | reverse complement strand
TGAGGGTTAAGGATGTTTTCTGCTATTATTTGCATAGAATCTCTAGGGTCTTCAATGATTAATTGAGTAAATCTAGAGATGATACTGTATTTTTCCATTTTAGGCATGTCAGAGTGTTAAGTATGACATGGGCGAGTGCAATGAATTGATAAAGAATTCCAAAAATGGTATTTTATAAAAAGGTTAACAATTCTTATATTTTTTAGAATATGTTAGTTTTTATAGATGATTCTGGCGATGCAGGCTTTAAACTAGGAAAAGGCTCTAGTGAGTTTTTCGTTATTAGTGCGATTGTTTTTGATGACAATTTGGAGGTAGAAAAAGCTGCGGTCGCTATAAAACAATTTCGTAGGGAGCTTGGATTTTCTGATAGGGTTGAGTTTAAATTCAATGGTTCAAGAAATGAAATTAGAAAGAAATTTTTAGAAACTGTAAATAAATTTGATTTTAGAATTAGAAGTTTGGTTATCGATAAAAAGATAATAAGAAGTGTGGAGTTAAGAAACAATAAGTATTCCTTCTATGGTTATGCCATTAAAACGCTTTTGAAATATAGTAATAATTCCATCTTGGAGGCATCAATAAAAATAGATGGGAGCGGAGATAGAGCTTTCAGAAAAACATTTCTGACCTACTTAAGAAAAGAATTAAATTCTTCCCATATAAAAATAGTTAAAAATTGTAAGTTAGTTGATTCAAAAGGAAATATGCTTGTGCAAATGGCTGATATGGTAGCTGGAAGCATTAGGCGTTCATATGATGAAAGCAAAAAAGATCATCAAGAATACAAAAATATAATCAGAAAGCATATTGAAGATGAGTGGAAGTTTAGATAACAAAAAACAACCCCAATGGGGGTTGTCTCCGACCACGTTCCTAGGCTGGTTGTCCCAGTCACACCACCATCCGGTGATAGTTCAGAATACAGGTCTTTATGCTTATAATACTACCACACTTTTAAATTCTTGCAAGATGCTGAGCTAAATTGCTTTTTTCTCTACTTTGAGTGGAGTTCTCTAGCATTAAAATAGCTGGATCCGGTAGTGAGAATTCAAAAAAAATAATCACTTTTCGAAAGTTCACATTTAGCGGATAAAATAGTAATATCGTATAATATTTTAGAATTTTTTGGGCATAGCTCATTTGAATTTCTACTACCGGATGAATCCGGTAGTGAGAATTCAAAAAATATTTTATAATTAGTTTATTACTGCTGGATAAATTAATAAGTCAAATCTAAGCATTAGAATTTTGATTGGGCATAGCCCATTGGAATTTCTACTAACGGATGGAACAGACTGGACAACAAATCTTGGAATTTCTAAGGCACTACGGCTATTTGGTGATGGCGCCGTTGATGATTTTCCAGGGGTCGGCAACGACGATTGGGGCTGCGATGTTGGCCTCGCTGGGAGTTTTTACCCTGCCGGCAGTTTTTCTCTTTTCGGTGGTCGGCGATCTCATTGGCAACGTAGCATTATATGCAATCGGTTACCACTGGGGGATTAAGCTGACAGGTGGCTGGGGAAAAAAGCTCGGGCTTACTGAAGCGCGAATACTGAAGCTGGAAAAATATTTTCACCAACATGGCGGTAAAGCTATTTTTATCACTAAGCCAATTACTGGGATTTACCTAGCTACTTTTCTTACGGCGGGGATTGTGAAAATGGATTTTAAAAAATTCTTGGCTTACTCTTTTTTGAGCGCCCTTGCTTTAAGCGCGGCGCTGATGCTGGTTGGTTATTTTTATGGCCGGCTCTGGAAAAATCAATACCTCGATTGGGCTGGGCTCCTTATTTTGATTATTGTGCTTTTTTCTTTCGCGGGCGCTTCCTTTTTTCGGAAAAAACAGCTTGAGAAAATTTTAAAATAGTTGGTCAGCTCTCCTTGACAAAATTCAAATTACCCTGTAGTCTTCTGGGTTATCTTTTAAGCATTGAATTTGAAAAGATTATGAAGAAGACTTTGTTGCTAATTGTTTTTGTTTGTGTTTTTGCGGTGGCGGGCCTGGCTTTGGCTAGTGAAGCTTCCAGCGAGCGAACTTTGAGCGATGCTTTGCTAATCGTGGATAATCTTAAAAAAGAAGTCGATGCCTTAAAGGCCGAATTGGCTTTGAATAAGCCAGTAGATGTAGTTCAAGTAGCGCCAGTTTCAAAAGTTAAGGCTGCTAGCTCAGAGCACTACGTGATGAGTGATGTTCAATTCTAATTAGTTTGGCAACGTGCTTAAAAAATCTCCTAGTTAGGGGATTTTTTGCTTTTAAATTTCTTAAAAGGGGTTTATAATTAAAAAATGGAACAAACAGGTCAACATATTTTCGAATTTCTAAAAACCTACGGTTATTGGGGGATGCTACCCTTGATGATTATTGAGGGTCCCATCGTAACAATTTTGGCGGCGATGCTAGCCTCGCTAGGGGCTTTTGCTTGGCCTTTGGTACTACTTTTTTCAATTTTAGGCGATAGCATTGGCGACGTGCTTTTATATGGCGCTGGTCGCAAATGGGGAATGGGCTTTGCGCGCAGGTTTGGAAAATATCTTGGGTTTACCGAGGAGCTAGTGGTTAAATTGGGAAAGCATTTCGAAAAGCATGGAGGCAAAACTATTTTCGCGGTTAAATCCACGACCGGTCTTTGCTGGGCAACTTTTACGACGGCGGGGATTGTGAAAATGGATTTTAAAAAATTCTTGAAATATTCTTTACTGGGCGGCGTGGTTTGGAGTGGCTTTTTAGTGGCGCTGGGCTATTTTTATGGTTATCTTTGGAAAACGATTAAACAATACCTCAGCTGGGTGGGCTGGCTCGTTTTCGCCGGCGCCGTAATTTCTTTCGTGGTAATTACGCTTTACAAAAAAAGACAAGCAAAGGATTTCTTGGCACAAGCGTAAATAATTTTTTTATTTTCGGCTTAACCTGCTAACTAAGCAGTTTTTTTGTAGCAAGGCAGGTAATTTCAGCTGTTGCAATTTTTAATAAAAAAATGCAATATAAGCATATTGGCTATAAATTGTAAAAAATAACGTCATGATTATTGATTCACATATTCATATTTCCACATACAGCGATAATGCAAAGAACCTCAAGGAGGCGTTTATTTTATTTCTAGAAGAAATGAAAAAAAATAATTTATCAGCAGCTATTATCATCCCTGATAATGTTGAGGGAAGTGACAAGATTGCTGATTTAGCTAAGGCAATCGAGTTAATTGGAGACAGTAAAAACCTTTTTCTACTTGGTAGTCCGCAAATCATCCAAAGAGGTTCAAGTGAAATTAAAAAATATCAAAAACTTTTGGAGGAGGGCAGGGTAAAGGGGATCAAATTTTTTCCAGGTCATGACCCATATTATCCAAATGACGAAAGATGCTTACCATACTATGAATTATGCGAAAAATTTGATGTGCCAGTTTTGTTTCACACTGGAGAGAATTCAGGTGATTGTGAATGTGCGAAATGGAATGATCCAAGATACATTGTTGAGGTTGCTAAAAAATATCCAAAACTCAAAGTTATTATCACGCATTACTTTTGGCCTAAGATGGAATATTGTTATGAAACAACCAAGGAGATTTCAAATATCTATTTTGAAATAGCCGCTATGGCTGACGCTGAAGTGATTGAAAAGAGTGGAGGGATTGAGAAGGTGCGGGAGGTATTGCGAAAAACCATCATTGAGAGACCAGACAAAGTTATGTTTGGTAGCGATTGGCCAATGTGTAAAATCGAAGAGCATGTTGAACTCGTGAAGTCATTGAAGTTAGCGAGGGATGTGGAAGGAAAAATATTTCGAGATAATGCAATTAAAATTTACAAATTATCATTATAATTATTTAACGTCAAATACCTGAAATTAAAAATTGTGAAATTCACGAAGGACCGTTCTTAGCCAGAATTTATCTTAAGATGATAAAAAATAACTTTATGAATATAAAAGAGATAAACGCGATAATATTTGATATGGATGGAGTGCTTGTGGATTCGGAACCAATTCATGAAAAAGCAGAAATGGAAGTTTGTCACGAATTTGGAATGGAGGTTCCCAAGAGTGAATGGGATGGTTTTCGTGGAAAGAAGTTGGAAGATATCTTTTCCTATGTAAGCAAGAAATATGGCAGTGGGAACGAACCGATTGAGAAAATGATTGAGCGAAAAATTCAATTGTATTTAGCTTATGCTTTGCAAGATATGGAACTAATTCCGGGGGTATGTGAATTTTTGGATAGGCTGAAAAAAAGTCAGAAATATCGCTACGCCTTGACGACTTCGGGGCGTAGAATTCAACAGCATAAAATTTTGGAAAAATATAAACTCGAGAATTTTTTTGAAATTATGGTCGCAGCGGATGATGTAAAAAATGGAAAACCAAATCCTGAGCCGTATCTTGTAATAATTGCAAAATTAAATGAGATTCCAGCTAGGTGTTTGGTTATCGAAGATTCAGATAATGGGATTATTTCAGCCAAGGCTGCTGGTTGTCAGGCTTGCGGAATCACAACAACTTTTTCTGAAGATCGCCTGAGGTCAGTCGGTTCGGATATGATTGTTTCTGATTTTGCTGAATTGTCAAGAATATTTTTTTAAAAACATTTTTCCTTAAAAGTAATTCGTTTAAGCTGTTTTCAAGCAGTTAGGATACGTCCTGATTCTATCTCTAAGCTTAGAAAATACAGCCCCAGATCTCTGCCTACTGGTAGGCAGGCTTCGACTACGCGTCACTGCTATCGCATTTCCGTTTCGCTCAGAAGGATAATAGTATTGGTCGTAGTATGAAATAGCCAAGCATTACCCCATTAAAACAAAAATAAAACTCATCCACTACTATACTGTTTAGTAGCGTTTTTTTCCTTGCAAAAAAGCTCTAGAAAGGCTATAATTAGAGGTATAATTATGGTAAAGGAATTTATAAAAATGGCGGAAAAAGCCGTCGGAAAAGCTAAGGGAATTCTTTTTGCTGACCCGAAGCTTTTATATAAACAAGAACGGGATTTTGTTAATCAGCCGTTTTTTTTCGATGGCCCGGCTACAGCCGAGGCAGGCTTGTCTGCCGCCGAGGCAGGCTTGTCTGCCGGTGAGGCAGGCTTGTCTGCCGGTGAGGCAGGGGTTAAAAAGAAAGGCGTGCTGTTGGTGCACGGTTGGTCATCGACCGCTTATGAGGTTCGCAGGCTGGGAAAATACCTCAGCGAAAATGGCTATACGGTTTACGGCTTGATGCTCAAGGGGCATGGAAGTATGCCGAAAGATTTAGAGGGCGTGACAGCGCAAGATTGGATTGAGGATGTCGAAAAAGGTTATAGCAAGCTGAAAGAAACTTGCGAGCAAGTTTATATCGGCGGAACTTCGATTGGTGCTAGTATCGCTTTAATTTTGGCTGAGCAAGAAAAAGAAATGGCGGGCCTTGTCCTGATGGCAACGCCTTATCGACTGCGTTTTGAAAGCATTGGGATTGCCTTAGTACGACTAACTCTCTTTTTCAATCCAAAACAATATCGCACCAAATTTTATCCGCCGACTTTCGGCGCAGCTGACAGCGTGACGAGACTTATTTCTTATCAACAGTATCCGGTTGCGAGCGTTTTAGAAGTTTTTAAACTTGTCCAGAGAGCGCGGAAAAGTCTAGCTAAAATTACCCAACCCTGTTTGCTTTTGCAATCAACCCATGATCACATGGTCAGCAAGGACAGTATGGAAAAAATTTACGCCAAGATAAGTTCAAAAATAAAAAAGAAAATTTATATCCACAAAGCCTACCACACTTTCATCCCCGATATTAAAAATGAGCACGTATTTAGGGATATCTTGGAATTTCTTAATGCTAATTGACGCGGGATGTCGGATTATTTTTTTGTGTTTTTATTAGCTCCGAATTTTAAATTTAAAATTTTAAGTTTTTAATCTCAGCCCAAGGCTGATCCGCCTAGGGCGGAAATTTCTCAAATGAATAAACTTTCTAATATTTAATCATTTGGATTTCATTTCAAATTTAAAATTTAAAATTTCAAATTATGCATATTGCCATCTTCACCAATAATTATCTCCCAAATCCTTTTGGAGTTAGCGGTTCGATTGAGAGTTTTCGCCGAGGCTTGGAAAAGAAGGGGCATACCGTCTTTATTTTTGCGCCGAAGTTTAAAGGCTATGTCGATGAAAATCCAAACGTCTATCGTTATCCAGCCGTTGATTTAGAATTTAGAGGCATTCGATTTCCAATCGTGATTCCATATTCTTTAAAGCTTGCTAAAATTTTAAATGAATTGGAGATTGAGGTGATTCATGCGCAACACCCGAATTTGCTGGGCTGGGAAGCGAGACGCTGGGCGAAGAAAAAAAATGTGCCACTGGTTTTTACTTGGCATACGCTTTACAATCAGTATACGCATTTTTTTCCGCTTGTTCCGAGCAAGCTGGCAGCTTGGTGGATAATTCGAGATGCGAGAAAATATGCTAATATGGCTGAGCAGGTAATTGTGCCAACCAACTCAGTTCGAGAAATTATTAAAAAATGGGGAGTTACTAACCAAAATATTGAAGTTATTCCGACTGGGGTTGAGGAAAATCAATTGGCTCATCCAGCTAGAGAAGCTGTCCGCAAAAAATATGTCATTCAGGACGACGAAATTTTATTGGTGGTGGTGACAAGACTAACAAAAGAAAAAAATCTGGAGTTTCTTTTTGAGGCAGTGGCGAAAGTTTTACAGGAGAATAAAAAAGTAAAATTTTTAATTGGGGGTGATGGAGATTTGAGTGAGAAGCTTAAAAAGTTGGCAGTGGAAAAGAAGGTTTCTGGGCAGGTTATTTTTACGGGCTTTATCGCGGCCGAAGTTAAGAAAGATTATTACGCCGCTGGCGACATCTTCGTCTTTGCCTCAAAGTCTGAAACGCAAGGGATGATTATTTCTGAGGCGATGTATTTAGGTTTACCGGTAGTGGCAGTCGACGCTCCTGGCGTGCGGGATTTAGTAACTAACCAAGTAACGGGACTGCTGGTTAAAGAAGAGCAAGTAGCATTTACAAAGGCAGTAGCGCGTTTAGTAGAAGACGGCGCTTTACGAAAAAAGTTTGCGGAAAATGCAAGGAAAATTGCTCGACAGGAATATACCTCCGATTTTTGCAGTCAAAAATTACTGGCGGTATATGAAAAAGCAATTTTAGCTAGGCATTCTAAATCAGTTTAATGTATGCCAGCTCGGAAGGGACTAAATCCCCAATTAGGGACTTAGTCCCGCTCCTTGAAATAGTACTAATTTGGTTTAAACATAAGGAAAGAAAAGATGCGATGGCGTTGTAGTAAGAGGTATAATTAATAATTTTAAAAACAATATGAGCGAAGATTTTTTCGAAGAAATGGACGAATTTTACGAAGGGCCAATTGTGGGTCGCAAATTGCCAGATCTGGAGTTGCAGGCTTTTCAAAATGAGGAAATAAAAAAGCTAAAATTTTCCGATTACGCGGGGAAATGGATTGTCTTGGTTTTTTATCCGGCCGACTTTACGTTTATTTGTCCAACTGAGCTAGCAGCAGTTAACGAACTTTATCCCCAGTTTCAAGCGGCCGGCGCAGAAGTTTTCAGCGTTAGCACGGACACGGTTTTTGTTCATAAGGCTTGGCATGATAATTCGCCGCTGATTAAAAACATCACTTTTCCGATGATTGCTGATCCAACGAGAAAGCTTTGCAAAGCCCTCGGAACTTATTTGGAAGAAGAGGGACTGTCTTTGCGCGCTACCGTCATTGTAGATCCAGATGGGGTCATTAAGGCGATGGATGTTCATGATAACAGCATCGGACGCAGTAGCGATGAAATCTTGCGCAAACTGCAAGCTGCGATTTTTGTCAGAGAAAACAAAACCGAAGTCTGTCCCGTTAACTGGCATCCCGGTTCTAAGACCTTAAAACCTGGGCTGGATTTGGTAGGGAAACTGTAAAGCTCATAACGTCGATAACGTTTTTAACGTTACAATGTTTCACGGAAAAGTGCGCATTCCGACTGCCAAAGCTGATTACATGCTCGCAAAGACAGGGGGTAGGGAGTTGAAAGTAATCAAGTAGGGACGCAATAGAAATAGTAGAAATGCAATAGAGATATGATGGAAATAAAATGTGTCATCGCGAGGATTTTTGTACTCGAAAATCAGAAGCGATCCAGGGAGGAGCATCGCTCTGGATTGCCACTCCGCCCGAGGCGGATCGCAATGACGGAGAGGGTTAGGAAGTAATAAAGCAGAAAGTAAAAAAGTGTGCTGGGTGAGGAATTGAATTAATTATAAATTATTAAAATTTAAAGGGCTTAGGTTTGGAATTTTCTTTATGAACTTTACAAACTTTATGAACTTTAGGAACTGAATTATGTACGAACCAAAAAAATTTGAACATCTCTTGGGAATTGAAGGTTTTTCGGACGAACTTTTGAAAAATCATTTTACGTTGTATGAAGGTTATGTGAAAAATGTTAATGGGTTAGTTGATTTACTAACTGCAAAAGAAGCAGCAACAGTCGAATATAGTGAACTTCAACGCCGGCTTGGTTGGGAATTCAACGGAATGAGACTCCATGAATTTTACTTTGAGAATATGATGAAAGGCGGAAGTGAACTAGATGAAAATTCAAATCTAGGCAAATTAATGATAAAACTGTATGGAAGTTTTGAGAATTGGAAAAAGAATTTTGTTTCTGTTGGGATGATGCGGGGGATTGGTTGGGTGGTTTTGTATTATGATCCTCTTGCTAATGAACTGTTCAATGTCTGGGTTAATGAACATGATGGGGGACATTTGGTTGGCTGTGTGCCAATTCTCGTAATGGATGTTTTTGAACATGCCTACATGCTTCAATACGGCCTCAAAAAAGCTGACTACATCGAAGCTTTTACAAAAAACATTTGTTTCCACGTCGCCAACGCCCGCTTTTCTTCAGCGCAGTAGGCAATTTGTGGTAAAACTAAAAGTAAGAAAGACCAGTTCGAAAAAAGAGCTGGTTTTTTGATAAAACGAAATTAAACGCTACTTAACATTCTCACATTCTTGAGAACTTCAGAATGTTATTTTAAATTAGCTAAAGTGTGCATTTTGTTTATTGGATGCTTTTTATTAGTATGTAATAAATCCAGGAGAGCCACGTAAGGACATCTTACAGAAAAAGATTTTTTTTATTTGCAAACAATGGTAAGGCGTTGTCCTTGGTAAAAATGTGAGGATGTCGTTTTATTGGGGATGATGGATAACGCTGGACAAAAAAATATTTCTCTGTATAATTAGAAAAGTTGAAAGTAAAAGCGGGTGTCGTATAGTGGCTATTATAACAGCCCTGTCTGCCGACAGGCAGGCTTCCAAGCTGTGGAGGTCTTTATGATTACGGTCTATGCTATTTTTGATAAACCCACTAAGGAAATTTATGTTGGATTGACGAATGACCTAGATCGCAGGATGAATGAACATAAAAGGGGTCAAAGCAAATATACTAAAAAATACACAGACATAAATTTGTTTTACGCTGAAGAGTCAGCAAATTACAAGGAGGCAAGAGTAAGAGAGAAATATTTAAAATCTGGCATTGGAAAAGAGTTCTTGAAAATAAAATTGCATCAAGTGGATTTGTCCACTGAAATGTAACATAAGCGGGTGTCGTATAGTGGCTATTATAACAGCCTTCCAAGCTGTGGAGGGGGGTTCGATTCCCCCTACCCGCTCAAATTTTTAAAATCTCTAGGTTTATCCTAGGGATTTTAAATTTGTTAGCGGTAGGAGGGAATCGAACGGGCAGAAGCTAAACAAGTTTTTGTTTAGTAAAACAAAAACGCAGTGTGCGTCGACAAATGCGGATGAGCATTTGACGCTGCCCAGGGCAAGGAATGAATGAGCGACGGCGAGTGAATGACGCGGAATTCCAACCCTACCCGCTCATCATAAAATAAAACAAGGTCCTTTTTGGGACCTTGTTTTATTTTATGATAATTGAGATAGCGGGGGAATCGAAGGGTATTTTAAAAAAGTAAACGATTTTACTTTTTTGAAAACCCAGGCTCCGAAGCCTGCCTGCCGGCAGGCAGGGAAAAATTGGGCAAGGAGGATTCCCCCTTCAATATTTTAGGTAGGAGGGAATCGAACCTGCCTCGACGGCAAGGCGGGCCGGCAGCAGCGAAACAAACTGGCTTTCAGCTCGCCTCGATTCGACAAAATGTCGTCTCATTCAGTCGAAGCGGGCAGAAAGCCAACGCGGGAGAGCGCCGATGGATGCGACCATGTGATTGGCCGGTAGGTTGTGACTGCATATCACTGCTAGCGCGGTGCCGTTTTTCTCAGGATGACAATTATATTGAAAATAGCTTGAAATAGTTAAATACCGCCTTATTAAAACAAAAATAAAACTTATCCACGACGCTTTTTAACATAGAGCCATTTCGCCTTGACTATCGCCACTATAGCATGCTTCAATAAGGGAAATTGATGCTGGGTATATTTATTGATAATTAATATAATTTTCAAAATAAATGAAAAACATAGCAATTATTGGCAGTGGGGTCGTTGGTGGCGCTACTGGTAAGGGTTTGGCATCCAAGGGTCATGACGTTACTTTCTATGATGTAAATAATGAAATCATTGAAAAGCTTAAAGGGAATGGCTTTAATGCCAAACATATTGATTCGATTGATACTAAAGCTCATGATGCTTTCTTCTTCCTTGTTCCAACTCCAACACAAGATGGTAAGATTAAATTGCAGTTTCTTGAAATGGCAGTGATGGATTTAGCTAGGAAAATCAAGAATCGAAAAGAATATTTTATGATTGTTGTGCGCAGCACGGTTCTTCCTGGCACAACTGAAAAGCTTGTTATTAGCATCTTGGAAAGAGAAACTGGGAAGAAAGCAGGGATTGATTTTGGGGTGGCCATGAATCCAGAATATTTGCGTGAAAAAAATGCTGATAAGGATTTTGAAAATCCATGGATAATCACTATTGGCTCACTTGACCAACAGTCAGAGGAATTCATGAGGGAAACCTACCAAGATTTTAATTGTCCTGTGCATTATTTATCATTACGTGAAGCTGAAATTCAAAAGTATATTCACAATCTTTATAATGCTGTTAAAATTGCCTTCTTTAATGAAATGCGAATGGCCTGCGAATTAGTCGATGTGAATCCAGATAGAATTTTCGAGATTACTACGGAAAGTGCGGAGGGTTTTTGGAATAAGAATTATGGCATTCGCAATATGGGGCCATTTGATGGAATGTGTCTGCCTAAAGATACACAAGCTTTCTCCAGTTGGGCTAAGGGGCTTGATATTAAATTAGATCTTCTTGATGGCGCAATATGTTCTAATAAAAAATTTGAAAATTTTTGGAAGAAAAAAAATCAAAAATAGAGGTTTTAGAAAATATTTATGATAATACCAACCGAAGTTACTAGAATTAGGGATTTTTTTCAATTTGATTGGGCCTCACTTATTGGATATTTACCATTGGGCGCAATTGGTATTTGGCGATGGTCAGTTTGGTTTTCAAAAAAGATAATTTCATTCTTTTATAAAAATCCAACGGGAAATTATGCTGCTACTATTTCAATTATCACTCCTGTTTATAATGAGGATCCAGTGATGTTTCGGTTGGCACTTTTGTCATGGAAAAAAAACAAGCCACAAGAAATTATTGCGGTTATTGATTATACCGATAAGAAATGTATTAAAATTTTCAAAGCATTCAGTAAAGATTTTATTGGGGCTAGTTTGATCGTTACACGTAAGCCGGGCAAACGGGCGGCGTTAGCAGATGGAATCAAAATTGCAACTGGTGAAATCCTAGCATTAGTAGATAGTGATACAATTTGGACCGAGGGATTCAAAGAAAAAGTTTTGGGACCCTTTGAAGATGATAAAGTTGGAGGAGTGGCTCCACGGCAGGATGTTATGGAAGCCAATACTTTAGCGAAAAAACTTTTTCGCATTCATATCTTCAGTCGCTATGGTAATGATCTCATATTCCAAGCTGCTTTTGGAAACGCGCTCAGTTGCATTTCCGGGCGGACCGGCATATATAGACATAGTGCAATTGCCAATTTAACTGGCGAACTGCTTAATGAAAAATTTTTCGGGAAGAATTGTATTAGTGGTGATGATAAAAGGTTAACGAATCTTATTCAGCGTGATGGTTGGCTGGTCAAATATGTTAAAGATGCCCTAGTTTTGACTCCGGGTTTTCCTGATTTGAAAACTTATACTAAACAGCAAATTAGATGGACAAGAAATAGTTGGCGTTCTGATATGACTTCTGTTTGCAGTCATTGGCTGTGGAAAAATCCATTTTTGGCTTTTCACACAGTGGATCGATTCTTTCAACCGTTTACTCTATTATTGGGTCCAATATTTTTTATCATTGCAATCTACAAGGGTGATTGGCTCGTTGCTGCAATACTGGTTAGCTGGTGGATGTTTAGTCGCTCAATAAAAATAGGACAGCATTTAATTTCTCATCCGACTGATATTTTGATTTTACCAGTCTATGTTGGTTATTGTTATGTCTTGGCTGTGATTAAAATTTTCACATTACTAACAGTGGATGAACAAGGTTGGATCACTCGCTGGAATAAGAAACGCTTAAATAAGGTGAATATTTTCAAGAAAATACCCTCCTATCTTGCGACTACTGCTGTCATCGGACTATTATTTTTTGTGAGTTTTCAGCTAAATGTTGGATTGGCCGGCAAGGTATCTTATTTTGAGAAAGTGCAATTAGAAAAAAATAAAATAGAAAAGAAATATTTCAAAGCTGATGAATCTGGACAGTTTGTATTTGCAGAAAAAAAAGAATTTAAAAAACAAGAAGAAACACTTTTACAAAAAGTTACCGTCGATCAGTATGGCTACTATCAAGTTAAAATCGGAGAAACATTGGCACAAATCAAGCAAAAATATTTATTATCGCCAGACGCTATTATTTTGAATGACGAAAAAAGCGCATTAATGCCGAATGAATTTGTGCGTGCGGGTGAGAAAATAGCAATTCCAGTAGCTGACTTGAGAAAGCCAAATCTTGATTTTTATCGACAAAAAAGTTTTACAAATGTTTTTGCTTTGCAATATCCAAAAGAGGGTGCAATAAGAATCTTCGGCAAGGGATCTTTTGTAACAATTCCGAAATTGGCCAGGGCTATTAATAATAGAAATGTATTGGAAAAAATAGGAGAAAAGGAATGGATTCTGCGAAAGAATATTTTTATTGATAGTGGCGTGACTTTGATTATTGATGGAGAAGATGTTTCTTGGTTGAAATTGAAAAGTGATCAACAGGGTTTTGCTTGGATAAAATCAGAAAATGGAAATATCATTATCAACAATACCAAAATTACATCATGGGATGAAAAAGCGTCGAATTATGATTTGAATCCAGATGACGGAAGGAGCTATATCTTGCAAAAATCAGATGGAAGAATGGATATTAGTGCTAGCGAATTAGCTTATCTTGGATATTTTGGTTCGCCAAAACGTGGCAATCCTTATGGTGGTCCATATGGAATTTCTTGGAAGATTTCCAATGGCTCTTTCAGGAATGAACTTTCAACTGGAAGCCTAATCGGAAGCAAGATTCATAATAATCTTTTTGGAATTTATACTTATGGCATAACTGGGGCAATTATTGCCAATAATGATGTGTATGATAATTTGCAATATGGCCTGGATCCGCATGATGATTCTAATAATATGTTAATTGAAAATAATAAGGTATATAATAATGGTAATCATGGTATTATTATATCTAAGAGATGCTTCGCTAATATTATTAGAGAGAATTTCTCTCAAAATAATCGTTTGCATGGAATAATGCTGGATAGGGATTCAAATAATAACTTGGTTGAGAATAATTATGCCAGTGGAAATGTCAATGGTATAGCAATGTATCATTCCATGGAAAATCTTATTATTAATAACAAGCTGATCGAAAATAAGATTGGTATCAGAGCAAATAACTCCTCCACGGATAATTATTTTGGGTATAATCAGCTTGAAAATAATAACTCAGGGATATTGATTTATCAGCGTTCATTGAATAATTATATTTTTCAAAATAATTTTATTAATGATTCTGTAAAAATTAAGTTAAAACAAGATTCAGCAAGTTTTTTTGATGAAAAATTGCAACAATAATTTTTTTATGACAATTAAATGAAAATATTTTTCTATTTTATACTTGCCATGGGATTGTCTTTTGCTGGATTTAAAATGCTGAAAGTTTTAACTCCAATTGGTCCTGTCATAGAAAATAAAAAAGAAGTTGTTATTTCTGGCACAAAATATTTTATTTCTCCAACTGGCAATGACAAACAGGATGGTCTTTCTGCGGATGCTTCATTTGCTTCTATTCAAAAAGCCTTAAATTTGGTTCAGCCTGGTGATGGAATAATTTTGGCTGAGGGAGTTTATTTACAAGATTTTTTTACTGAGCGTGATGGCTCAAAAGAAAAACCTATCGTTATAACTGGTTCAAAAAAGGCAATAGTTAAAGGAACAGGTGAAAGTGTGAAAATTGTGGAAATTGCCCATGATTATTATGTCTTGCAAGGTTTTACGGTAGATGGTCTTGCTGGTGATAGCGGTGATAAGAAAAATTATCGTGACAAATTGATTTATGTGCAGGGCAAGGATGCGCTCAATGGTGTTGTTGGGATGAGGATTTTGGATATGGACATTAAAAATGCTGGCGGAGAATGTTTGCGTATAAAATACTTTGCTCAAAAAAACGAGGTAGCATATAGTAATATTTATGGTTGTGGAGCGTATGATTTTATTTTTAATGGCGGTGGTAAGAATGGGGAGGGCGTTTATGTTGGCACTGCTCCAGAGCAAGTAGCTAAGGATAAAAATCCAACTCAGGATGTTGATAATTCCAATGAAAATTGGATTCATGACAATAATATCAATACCCAAGGAAATGAGTGTGTTGATATTAAAGAAGGTTCATCTGGAAATCTTGTTGAAAAAAATAAGTGTACTGGACAGAAAGATAGGGAGTCAGGTGGATTTGATGCTCGTGGCAGTGGAAATATTTTTCGTGGTAATGAATCCTATGGAAATTCTGGTGCGGGCATACGTCTGGGTGGCGATAAGGATGATGATGGCATAAATAACATTATTGAAAATAATTTTTTGCACGATAATGAAAATGG
Organism: uncultured bacterium; assembly: GCA_903837175.1. GTDB lineage: Bacteria > Patescibacteriota > Minisyncoccia > Moranbacterales > GWC2-37-73 > CAIPMZ01. Next base: position 8,478 of record CAILTR010000075.1, on the reverse strand, counting down.
TGGGATTAAGATTGTAAGAAATCCGCAAGGAATAATATGTGGAAATAAATTTGAAAATAATAAAAAAGCTGATTTTGCTGGTGAATTTGGTTCTGAAAATAAAAAAAATAAGAGTTGCCTTTAAATCGCTAAATAAGAAACAATGATTGCTAAAAAAATAAACTGGCTCTTTTTTGATATAGGCGGGGTTTTGGTGGACGAGTCTGCTCCAACTGCTTGGAGGCAAGAAACCGCGGTAAAGGTTTTAAAAGAATTTGGGGTCGAAAAAACTTTGGAGGACGTTCAGGCAATATGGCCACAAATAAGTGGTATGGCGGGGAGTTTGGATGCGAGCGTCTTTAAAGTTTTTTTAGCAAAGGAAGAATTAGTTCAAAAAGCGATTGAAAAATTTAGGGAACAGGAAAAATTGCGAGCTTCTTACGCTGACATGGTTAGCGTAAGAGCGGAGGCCCTTCCGGTACTTAGCAAAATAAAAGATAAATATAAACTTGGGATTATTGCAAATCAGGGCTTAGCTATAAAAACAAAACTCAAGAGCGCTAATATTTTAGAATATTTTTTTCACAACACCGTTTCGCAGGAACATGGCTATGATAAACCTGACCCACGCTTATTCGAAGCTGTTTTTCAGGAAACAGGGGCCAGCCCCACAGAGGCTGTGATGATTGACGATAACATTGAGCGCGGGCTTATTCCTGCGAAGAAACTTGGTATGATAACTGTTTGGTTTAAACTTGAAGATAGAAAGGATGTTCCAGCTGGGGTGGTGGATTACACTATTACTTCGCTTGACGAGTTAGGGGGGTTATTTTTGTAAGCCCAATGCAGGCGTCATCAAGCTAGGGGCTTAATTTTTCTGGCTGAGGAAAATCCTTGACGGGATTCCTCGAGGGGCTATGATAAGAACACTGCGTTAAAAAATATTAACAGCATAGTATTTTTAAGCTATTTTCATTTTACCTTACTTTAACAATTAAAATTTAAGGAGGTGGAGTATGCTCATTATTATAACAGGAACAACCACAACAACCCTCGGGAATGAGCTACTGGCTTCCTTAGAAAACGCATCCATTTTTGAATCGCCACGTTATCCGCACGCTGACTGGCTTAAAGCTGTGCGTGGGGCAATGGCTGATGCTAGTCACTTTATCAGCGTAACTAAGCCCGAGAATATTCGCGCTACTTACAAGGCCACAATGGGCCAAGCTGTCTTTATCCACTTGCGTGGAGACGGTGAGGAGAAAGAAGCGCGGAAGCAAGTAAGGTCCCTGCAGGAAATGGGCATTGCGATAAGTATTATTACAGCTAGCACCCCAGCGAAGATTCTTGGTGGGGTCGTCGCAATTATCAAGAAAAAAAAGTTTCTCACCCAACTGCCTGACCCTTAAAAGTCAGGCTTTTTCTTAAAGCTTATTTTTTTAAGCGGTAAGCGCTAGTTAAATTTTCTTGTATAAAAAAAAGAGTTTGTGTGCTATAATTGCTAAGCAAGAGTTTGGATAAAAAAATATTTTATTTGGAAATTTTTAAATAAAAAAGAGGGGCTTTTTAAAGGATGAAAAAATAAAAAAAGTTTTCGTAAAAAATAAAAACCTTGTGTTTAGAATGAAAAAAGATTGGCTACTGCTAAAGAAAAAAACCATAGTAAGGGTGATTTTTTTTGGTGCCTTGTTTTTTATTGTGCAGGCGTCTGGGGTAAAGGCGGCTGGAATTACGTCGACCTCGATTACCACAGGAAGTACTGGAGACGGGATGGGGCAGGTTGTCGACTCTGATGGATACTCACGTTTCGTATTTGTAGATAATGCCGGTTCTTCAGGAGATCTTACCTATGTTCGATGTACTGATGCGGATTGTATAAATCGGGTCACTAATGTGGTTAGTAGCGATGCATGGATGATGATGGTACCTGGTGGCTATGTCCTCACATTAGATTCAAATGGATTCGCTCACATTTTATACGCCAAATCAGATTATTCTCTCTGGGTATATACCTGTCATGATGACGATTGTTCTCCGAGTGGGCCGACCGCGACGACGTCGAATAAAATTGCTGATGGGGCATATGCTACTCCTGGTCGGTATGGCGCAGAAATAACCATGGGGCAAGACGACTTTCCTCGCATCGCATATTATGATGACTATTATTCTTCGGGACACAAGAATCATTTCGTTCGATGCATCGATGCAGAGTGCACAAGCGTCGTCAATACGGTCGTTGGTGGTGAAAATACAAACGGACTTGCCGGTATTAGTCTGACCATAGGTGCTGATGACAGATACGCGCGAATTGTTTATCCTCAAGGTGGTGACACGGTGGAATACGCGAGGTGCACCGATGATGATTGTACGACTCCGGTTATCACTTCCGTCGTTAGCAATCCCGGGAATTATCCTGGGTCGGAAGGCGTTATCGTGCGGATAGGAAGTGACGGGTTTGGACGGATTGCATATCAGAATCAAGATTTACATTACATGACCTGCTCTAATGAGGACTGTACAATGCCGAGCGACGTGACGGTTACGACTGATGCGAGTTATGTAAGAGATGGTATCGGCTTGGCAATCCGGAGTGGAAATCTCGCAAGCATCGCATATTCTAGTAAATCTGATAAATATCTTCACCTCGTCAATTGCACTAATAACACTTGCTCGATGTCACATAATCTTATTGTTGATAAGAATTATAACAATGGCAATGAACCTGCAACAAACGCTGGGGTTTCTCTCGTCGTCGATAGCAATAACCTTCCGAGGATGTTGTATTCTGATAGCGGTGCCAGTATCAATACTGGCATGCGATACACCCGTTTTACAGCACCTGCTCCCATTGTTGCTCCATCAATCACCACTGGATTTATTACTAATGTCACTACTACCTCAGCCACTCTTAGCGCCATGCTTACGAGTGATGGAGGTGAAACATCAGCCGTTTCCTTTCATTGGGGAACCCAATCAGGCAGTTATCCTAATACCTGCACCTCAGTAACCAGCGTGGGCAGTGACTATGCCTGCGATCTTTCTGGACTCACAAATGGCGTTACCTACTATGTCCAAGCATCCGTCACTAATAGCGGAGGTACAGGAAACGGAATCGTTCAGGCTTTTATAGCTGGATTTAATTCAACCTTGATTACCACAATTCCTACCCGGGGTGGTGCTGGACAAGTTATTGGTTCGGATGGATTTTCGCGTTTTGCATTTCTTAATGGAAGTTCCGCCAACGACCTTACCTATGTTCGATGTACTAATGCAGATTGCACCAACAAAGTTACGAATGTGGTTGATAGCGACGCGAATCCTTATATGGGTCCAGGTAGTTATATCCTTACCTTGGGATCGGATGGATTCGCGCGAATCGTATATTCCAAGCTAGGTAGTCCTCTTTGGGTGTACACCTGTCACGATGAGGATTGTTCTCCGACTGGGCCAAACGCGACGACGTCAAATCAGATTACTGATGGCACAAATTATCCGGGAGAGGGTGGTGCGGAAATAGCCATGGGACAAGACGGTTCTCCTCGCATGGTATATTATGATATTGTGGGAAGCGCGAATCACTTCGTTCGATGCATCGACGCGGAATGTGCAAGCGTCGTTGACACGGTTGTTGGCGGCGAAAACACTCGGGGGCAGGCTGGCATCAGTCTGGTTATTGGTGCTGATGGATACGCGCGGATCGTCTATCCGCAAGGTGGTGATACGGTAGAATACGCGAGGTGTACCGATGATGATTGTACGACTCCGGTTATCACTTCCGTCGTTAACGATCCCGGGAATGATCCTGGGTATGTAGGAGTTGTCGTGCGGATGGGGAGTGATGGTTTCGCGCGTATCGCATACCTTAGTTACGATAAAACATTGCACTACCTGACCTGTTCTGATGGAGATTGTACGATGCCGAGTGACGCGACAGTCACGACCGATGCCTCTAATGAAACATCAAATGGTATCGGCTTAACAATTCGCACTGGGGATCTGGCAAGTATCGCATATTCCGGAGATGCCGATCAATATCTTCATCTTATTAATTGCACTGATGCTACCTGTTCGACTTCACATAATCTTATCATTGATGCTAGATATAATAATGGAGATGGTTATGCAACATATAATGGGATTTCTCTTGTCGCTGATAGCAATAATTTTTTGAGAATGTTGTATTCAGATGATTATCCCAGTGAAACTGGCTTGCGATACACCCATCTCACATCGCTTAATCCCATTACCACACCTTCCATTACCACTGGCTTCATTACTAATATCACTGCCAACTCAGCCACGCTTAACACCACCCTTACGAGTGATGGAGGTGAAACACCAACCGTTTCCTTTCATTGGGGAACCCAATCAGGCAGTTATCCTAATACTTGCGCTTCAGTGACTAACGTGGGGAATGTATACTCTTGTGATCTTTCTGGGCTTACAACTGGCGTTACCTACTATGCCCAAGCATCTGTCACTAATAGCGTGGGCACGGGAAACGGAATTTTCTCGGCTTTTATGGTTGGAATTATTTCGACCACAATCGTCGCGGCCACGGATAGTATTGTCATGCAAAATGGGACGGGGCTGGCCATCGGCTCCGACGGATTTTCGCGCCTCGTATTTCTGGAACCTACCGATAGTAACTATGAGACAAGTAATCTTACCTATGCGCGATGCACCGACGAGGGTTGTACAGATCCGGTCATGAATGTGGTTGACATGGTTGACACCAATGTAAGTTGGGGCATGAGGACTGGCAGCAGTATCCTCACCCTGGGAACTGACGGATTCGCTCGCATCGTATATGAAAAATCAGATGGTTCTCTCTGGGTATATACCTGTCACGATGACGATTGTTCCCTGGCCACGACGACGTCGAATAAAATCGCCGATGCCGAGACACTTGTGCCAGGGCCTGGCGCATCAGGCATGGAAATAACCATGGGTACTGATGGTTTTCCACGGGTTGCGTATATAGATGACGATGGAGATCCGGATTATCCTCATCATTTTGTCAGATGTCTTGACTCGGACTGTACAAGCTCCGTCAACACGGTCTTGGGTGCACCCACGGAATGGGGATGGGGAATGGCCGGCACCAGTCTGGCTTTGGGGACTGACGGATTCGCGCGGATCGTCTATCGGCAAGATCCTGATACGTTGGAATACGTCCGGTGTAGAAACGACAATTGCGATAGTAGCGATCCTGAAAAACTCCCTGTTATAACTCCGGTTGTAAACGATTCCGGTAGCTATAGTTATCCGGGAAAATATGGAGTCGTCGTGCGTATGGGGAGTGACGGCTTTGCGCGGATTGCATACGCGGATCAAGATAACGCTCTGCATTATGTGACCTGTTCCGATCTGGATTGCACGACGTCGAGCGACGAACCGGTTGCGACCGATGTAGCTCAATTACCTAACGGTTTCGGCTTGGCAATCCGCAGTGGAAATCTCGCCAGCATCGTGTATAAAACTGAATCCGACGGGTATATCAACCTCATCAATTGCGCCAACCCCACATGTTCGACATTGGACAATATCACGGTAGATGCCGCTATCCCAAACGAAGATTCTGTGAAAGGGATTTCTCTCGTTGTCGGCAGAAATAACCTTCCGAGATTGTTTTATTCTGGTGCTTATAATAATGGTGTCGGAGAGCGATACACCTATTTCACATCGCCTGCTACTACCATCACCACCCCCACCATCTCCACCAAATCTGCCACTAATCTTAATGCTACTTCCGCTACCCTAAACGCTACTCTCACCGACGACGGAGGCGAAACTCCAACCGTCGAACTGAAATGGGGAACTACCCCTGGCTCTTATCCCAACACTTGCGCTCCAACAACCAACGTCGGCAGTGCCTATGCCTGCAACCTAACCGGACTAACTGCGGACACTCCTTACTACTTCCAAGCCTCCGCCACCAACAGTGCCGGCACCGGCACTGGCAGCGAAGTGAGTTTCCAAACCACTGCCACCGAAGTAATCATCCCGCCTGCCGATCCTGTTGCCAACCCAGCCCCAATAGATATCGCAGACAAAGAATGTAAACCCATGGATCTGTTAGTCAAACTTCAAGCAGATGGAAAGATCAAACTTTCTTGGAAAAAAACTTGCAGCCTGATTGATAAAATTGAAATCGAGCGCAAGACTGAACAAGGAGAATTTGAAAAGATTGCAACTGTAAAAAATGATGAAGATACTTACGAAGATGATGGCTCCAAACTACCTTCCGGCAAATACACCTACCGCCTGCGCGGATATCGCAAAGCCAGCGGAAAACATTCAGACTACTCTAACAAAAAATCAGTAACCATCCAGCACCCAGTAATTCCAGCTACTACCAAGCAAGAAGAACCTGCTCCAAAACCTGAAGATACAGAACCTACTCCAACTCCACCAGTAGTTGAAACTCCCCAAGCTACCCCCAACTCAAACAACAATCCACCAATCAACACTCACCCAGCACCAAAACCTTCCTTCCTCGGCAAAGTCCTCGGCGAAGCAACCGCCACAGTCAAACAATTTGCCCAAAAATCCTCCACCGAACTTACTACCCTGGCCCTTGTCGGCCTGACAGCTGGCATCGCCATGGCAACTTCCTCAACTGCCATCCCACTGTTTGGAACTTCTTCCGCACCCCTCAGCGAAGCCCTGCCCAGACTCTTCAGTATGTTTGGTCTAGTTGGAAAAAAGAAAAGAAAAGATGAATGGGGAATTGTTTTTGATAGCGAGACTAGACGACCCATCCCTGGAGTTGCAGTTTCAATCATCGACGAAGCTGGACACGTCGTAGAAACTTCTACTTCTGATGCTCAAGGACGCTATAGCTTCTTACCTAAACCTGGCAATTACACCTTAGCTATAGTAAAAAAAGCTTACGAACTTGAAACAACCAATCAACAAGATATGCTCTATGGCGACCTCTACACTAATCAAGCTATTAGCATCACAGGCGACAACATGAAAAAAATCAGCCTGGCCCTCAAAAACACCACTCTCAACTGGCAAGACTTTGCCCAAAGAAAAATCACTGCCTACACCTCCAACTTCTCCATCATCAAAAGAGACTTCTTCCTAGTTCTCTTCTATACCGGCTTTGTAGTTAACACTGGCATTGCCTTCCTGTTTCCAACAAAACTAAACCTTGCGCTGTTCAGTATCTATCTAGCTACCGCTATACAACACCTGTTCTTTAAAAAGAAAGCTTACGGCCTAATCACCAACGCTCAAAACAAACAGCCCGTTCCCTTTACCATGCTCTCCATCTACAACCAAGCAAATCCTGAGAAAAGAATAGCCTTTGCAGTCTCTGACGTGCTAGGTCGCTACTTCATCCTTACTGAAAATGGAGACTATCTCCTGAGAGCTGCTGGTAATTTCCTCGGTGGCCAGCGTTTTGAAAAAACAATTCCCGTGAGTATCAAAGATGGAGTAGTAAGGAGCGATGTGGAGGTGTAGAAATAGCAGTTTTAAGTTAACGCTGATCTAGCGCCTCAATATCTTGAAGAAGTCCCAGCGCAATTTAATGGTAAGCAATTAAAATACGATTCACAATTAGGGACCATCGTTAGTTTGTAGTAGTAGGTTTTCTTAAAGGAGCGGAAAAACTTATCCCCTTGTGGATAAGTTAGGGGATAATGTTAAAAAATTGAGGGAAAAGCAATAAAAACCCAACAAGTTGAAAGGCTTGCTGGGTTTTTTGTCTTGTGGTATTATTACTAAACGCTACACAAGATGTAGTATAAAAATGCCTAAAATTGCATCTCAAGCTCTTTTTGCAAGCAAACAAATTTAGCTAAGTTAAAAAATAATTAAAAAAATTAAAAAAATGAACATCAAACAAGTAAAATTACGCAGTGGGGAGTTAGCGCCTTTTGAAAGAGCTAGGATTGAAAGAGCTATTGAGCTGGCTTGTGATTCAATCGGGCAGCTTAGCAAAGACTTCATTGTTAAAATGACCGAGGATATTATCGCGGACTTAGTGGCTTCTTCGGCGGACGACTCCGTGGCGGGTATCCCGAGTGTCGAAAAAATTCAAGACGTCGTAGAAAAACATTTAATGAAAGATGGGCTGTATGAAGTTGCGAAAGCTTTTATTTTATATCGCAACCAGCGCAGTCAAGAGCGAGAAGAAAAAAAAGAAAAACTGATTGAACAATTCGAAAGCCATTTGATGTATGTGATTAAGGCGGATGGCAGTAAGGAGCTTTTTGAGACTGCCAAAATCGAAGCGTTGTTTACGCGGGCGGTAGTTGGCTACGAACAGGCTTGTTCCTTTGCGGAATTGCTGGAGACTTTTAAGAAAAATTTGGTTAATGAAATTAAAACTTCGGACATCAATAAATTACTAATTAAAGCCTGCATTGATTTAGTGAGCGTAGAAAATATTTTTTGGCAGGAGGTGGCCGGGCGGATTGCGCTTTTTAATTTATATAAAGAAGCGCTTCGCAATCGAAACCTTAAACATGTCGATATCTATGC
>CAILTR010000074.1 GCA_903837175.1 uncultured bacterium | reverse complement strand
TTCCATTTTTCCAGCCTTTTTTCCTTTCTCTAATTCAGCTCTAATGTCAGTAATCTCATCATCTATCTTAGAAAGATATTCCAGCGTTGTTGAAAGGTTGTCCTTCGCTTCAGTTTGAAATTCGAATACTTTTGCAAAATTAGCCTTAGTCTCGTCTCTAAACTCAAACAAAGTTTCAAAATTAGCTTTAGTTTCATCTCTAAATCTAAACAACGTTTCGAAATTAGCTTTAGTTTCATCTCTAAATCTAAACAACGTTTCGAAATTAGCTTTAGTTTCATCTCTAAATCTAAACAACGTTTCGAAATTAGCTTCAGTTTCAGCCTTAAAATCATTCAAACTTTTTTGAACGCCATTAAGGCCCTCACCAAAAACCTTAAAGTCGCTTCGAATTTCTTCAAGCATAGCCCCAACATAATCTTCAGAATAAGTTTTCTTAATTGCCTGCTTTTTCATAAATACAGTATAAAGCTATTTCAAACTTTTGTAAATCTCCAGCGTCTGCCTAGCAGTTTTCTCCCAATCAAACTTCTTAGCTTGCTCCAGACCTTTAGCGCGAAGCTCATCGCAAAGAACTGGATCATTTGCCAAAGTACTCATTGCGTTGGTTATCTCTGAAACGTTCAGTGGGTTAATAAGCAGTGCCGCCTCGCCCGCAAGTTCTGGCAAAGAGGCCACATTAGAAACAATCGCTGGCGCTTGCGTCGCAAAAGCCTCGAGCACCGTCATTCCGAAACCTTCATGAAAAGAGGGCATAATGAAAAACTGCGCCCCGCGAAAAAGTGGCACTAGTTCATCGCCAATAATATAGCCTGTGAAAATCACATCCTTAATCAAACCTAAATCCTTAATAATCTGTTGATAAGTCCGCGACATCCAACCTCGCTTGCCAGCCAGCACTAATTGAAAATCAAAGCGACCACCATTTTGTTTTTTCTGAAGATTTTTAAATTTCGCAAAAGCCTCTAAAAGTTGCGCGATATTTTTAGATGGTTCCAACGTACCTAAAAATAAAATATATTTCTTACTAATGTCATATTTACTTAAGATTTTTGCGCTACTCACTTCTGGCGCTTGAAAAAATCGCCCGTCTAAACCGCTGTAGACAACCTGTACTTTTTCCTGAGCAATTTTTAAATGCTTTTTAAGTTCGGCTTTGACTGAATTTGAAACTGCAATAATCTTAACTGCTTTAGCTGCCATCAAATTAGAAACAGCTTTATCGCGAGTTCGCCCAACTGCTGGTAAATACTGCGGAATCTCAAAGGCTGCCATATCATGAAAAGTCACCACAGTTTTACCTGAAAAGCCCATTGGAATTCGATTAAGCGCCGAAGTCGAATGTAGCACGTCTAGTTTTTCTTTTTGCAAAGTTACCGTGCCTAGAATTTCGCTATAAGCCCCTGGTAAATATTTTTTATAATCCGAAAAAGGATAAAATCTAATTTGCACATTCGGCCTGCTAAATTTTTTGACATCTTTTTCTCGCACCCGAAAATCAAAAAAGAGCACGTATTCATTTTCGCTGTCGATTTCCAGCAAATGTCGAATCAGTTGATAGGTATAGTGACCCACCCCAATTGCATCGCCCTTCGCCGGGTTCAAAATAGATCTCGCATCAATTCCAATTCGCATAATGATATTTATCCCTAATCTACCCGAATTAACTCTCGAATTATCTCCAATTAATTCATCCTTATTCGCGAGTATTCGTGAAAAATTAGCGATTGATTCGTGATTTAAACCCTTACATTTTTTCCGGCGCCTCAACTCCAATCAAAGCCAACGTCTCAGCTAAGACTATTTTAACAGCATTTACCAGGGAAAGTCTAGCCTCCGAGAGTTCTGGATTTTGCTCATCAATCACTTTACAAGCGCCATAAAAAGAGTGGAATTTATCCGCCAATTTAATAGCATAATGAACAAGCTTATTAACTTCATAAGTTTCAGCCACCACCGCGACCAGTTCTGGAAAATTATTGAGCTCTTTCATGAGACTCAATTCTTTCTCATGAACCAATAACTCCAAATTCGCATTCTGTGTATTTTTTTCTGCCCCCTGCTCCATGTTCCATGCTTCATGCTTTGCCTTTCTTAAGATACTACTAATTCTAGCATGCGCGTATTGCACATATGGTCCAGTTGCCCCATCCAGCTTCACGGATTCTTCGATATTGTATTCTATCTTAGATTGTGAAGAATATTTAAGCATGTAAAATTTCAAAGCCCCGATTGCAATTTGCTCAGCCATATCTGTATCTGGGAATTTTTCCTTCACTTTTCTTATAGTTTCCTCAATTAAAAATGTTGCTGGAATAATATTTCCTTTCCTGGAAGACATCATCTCGCTGCCTTTTAGGGAAACAAACTCGTAACCGACATGCTGCATGTCCTTGTGAAAACCCATGCATTCAAGAATTTTAAATAACTGCTTGAAATACAAACTCTGACGTAAATCAACCACAACAACGCTTCGATCAATCGCAAACTCCTTGAACTTTTTCACTGCCAATGAAATATCCTTAAGTCCATAAAGCGCGCTCCCATCTTTTCTAACTAATACAAGCACCCCTAATCCAGCCTCCTCTAAATCAGCTACAATAGCGCCCTGACTTTCTTTAATACAAGAAACTTTCAGTAATTCCTTGAGCATTTTTTTACCTTCAAGTTCCTCTTCACTTTCCCAAAAATATACGTCAAAGGACACTTTCAACTGCTCATAAATTTTTTGAAATTCAGCTAGTGACCATTGTTTTGTTTTCTCCCATAATTGAACTAACACTGGATCACCCTTTTCAAATTCATTTTGAATACGCTTAAATTCATTTTCAAATTCAGGATTTTTTTCAATAGCCTGCACCGCCTCAGTATAAACTTTTCCCAAAAATTCAGCTTTGTTTAAAATTTCATCTAGCTTTTCCTGACTGTGAAACTTGGTGATACCCCACAAACATTTTGCAATGTGTGATCCAGTGTCACCAATATAGTTTGCGCCAATCACCTGACTGCCAGCTTTTCTGATTACCCTAACAAGTGCATCACCAATGAAAACATTGCGCAGGTGACCAATATGAAATTCTTTATGTGTATTTGGTTGGGAAAATTCTATCATCACTTTTTCTTTTTTCTTTTTGCAATTTCCAAAACTATCTTTTTCGGTGTTTATTTTCGCAGTCAAATCCTGTAAATATTTTTTCGACAAATAAAAATTCAAATACCCCGGCGCCGCCACCTCAATCTTCGCAAAAGTATCCATCCCAGATGACTGATGACTGATGACTGATGACAATTGACCTGCAATTTCCATCGGACTTTTCCCAAGTTTTTTTGCCAAAACCATGGCGATATTCGAAGAATAATCCCCGAATTGCTCACTTTTTGGATAATCAATGACGATTTCCGGCATTTCAAAGTCCACCCCGTCTGCCGACGAGGCAGGCCATTTACAGGTATTTTTTGCCTCAAATAAGGCCTTCTTAACAATTTGCTCAATTTGCTTTTTCATCCAGTAGCAGAAATTCAAATGGGCCTTGCCCGAGTTAAATTTCTATTTTTCAGTAAAATTATTTAAAGTGTTTTGTTATTAATCCAGTAAGTTATGTTACAATATTTTTCAAATTCTCGCCACTGGTTGCATAGCCATATTATACCCTTATCTTAGGCTTTTTATCAACCCTAATTCAATTTCACCCAACTAAAGATATCTCCGAAGTTGCCAATGATAACTTGAATGATATTAGCTCGCTTACTTGGAGTTAGCATCACAAAATCGCCAGAGATGCTTTCATTACCAGAAGGATCAACGGATTTAACTCTAAAAGTATACACAGTGCCAGGCTTAAAGATGGTGATGACCCCAACATGATTAGTGGTTAGTGCGTCTACACTTTTAAATTCTTTTTCTTGACCACCATGACCTTCTTTATAAAAGATACTGGTAGAAGATTGTTCATCTGTTTTCCAAGAGATAATAGTTTGCACGCCATCTGCCTGCGTGAGGGCATTATCAGTTTTAACGTTTTCAATAACTGGAGGTTTTTCATCTTTATTGGTGGTAAAACTAGGACCGTCAACTTTTGTTTGGGTTCCTTGTTCATCGCTAACCGTGATTGAAACGGCAAAGTCTGTTCCTTGCTTAAGATTCGTTAACCGTACATTATGATCAACTGTAAGATTGACTGAGCCCTGAGAACCAATTTCCTGATTATTACCCTTATCAATATAAGCCACATTTGAATCTGTTGGTACATTTGTTTTAAAAGTCACAGTTGCGCCATGTTCATCAATATTATCAACAGAAACATTTGTAATTTCAGCAGGAGATTTTGGTTCAAAAGTTTGATCGGATGATGCGTAAAGCTTCTTGTTTTTATCTAGTCCTTTAACTCTATAGTGGTAAATTACTCCTTGATTAAGACCAGCGAGATCAATAGAGTGATCATTAACCAGTGCTGAAGATTCCTTCCTTTCCTCATAGGAGGTAGTAAGGCCGTATTCTACTATTGAACTTAACGGAGTACTTGTAAACCAACTAATTACAGCTTGCCCAAGACTTGTCGATTTAGCGTTGATCGAAGAAATAGAAGATGGAGCCTGAGTGGTAAAGGATGATTCAGCTGATTGAGAAATATTACCAGCTAAATCAGTAGACTCAGCAATAAAAAGATATTTAGTAGCAGGAACAAGGCCAACAAGCGTCACGGTGTGCGTGGTAGTGAATTTAGTTTTGTCTGAATTTACAAGTGGATCAAGCACTCCATTTTCCGTGATTGCTAAAAGTCCATAGTCAACAACACTACTAGCATTTTCATCTGTATTCCAGGTCACAGTCGCGCTTTCACCATTTAAAACAGAAACGCTTACGCCTGAGATGACTGGCGCGATATGATCCCCAGCTGCATCGAAACCTGCAGTAGTATAAAGCTTTTCCTTTGTTATAAAGGAAGACTCAGCTGAGGTGATATATGAGAAAGAACCTCCACCGTCTACTAAATTATCGTGACAAGTAATCCGGAAATAATAAGGCGTTGCAAAGATTAAATTAATAAGTCTTAACGTGTGCGAGGTTGAATAATTTTGATTTTGATCATACCCGCTTTCCTTAACTATGAGAGGATTGGTATAAGAACCTTGTGAAGTTGTTAATTCGGCAAGGCATAAAGCTACCTGATCAGTGCTAAATGTTACAACCGCATTAGTATCTGAAAGATTTTCAACTGGGGTAGCAATAGAATCAATCTTAGACAGTGGATCATGATTAAATATGGCGCTAGTTGTTGTTGTAAAGGAAAATTCACCAGACTTTAAAGTGGTGGCAGGAGCTGAGTCATCTGTTGCAGAAATTTGACAATAATATTTCGTACTAGCAACAAGCCCAGCTATTTTGGTTGTGTGGTGCTTATCATAATCAGATTGATTACTGGTAAAAATTCCATCATACGGACCTCCTTGTACGGTTGAACATTGTATAAGTGTATTTGTTGGTTGGTCCGAAGACCAAGAAATAAAAGCACCATTAGTATACACTTCCACATCCTGACTTTCTGGAGTACTAACAACTGCAAGAGCATCTTGTTTATCAACTTGGATTTTCTTTGTCATAAAAGTTACCTCGCCAGAATTGAAGCTAAGAGATGGAGCAAGTGAATCGGTAACTCTTACTCTAATATGGTAGGTAGTATTAGGATTTAGATTCGTTAGATAGTAGAAATTCTTTCGAGACGGCGTTTCAAAGTTAATACTTTGAGCGCAGTTCGTCATATCTACTATGGCACTAGTCCCATAGCAAAGGGTAGATGTGGCATCAGTATTAAGGGTTGGAATGGTAACAACAGCCGCAGTATCGGAGACCTGCAGTGCAGCAGGATCACCTGTTCCCGTAAGGTCAGCGTGCCCCTGTTGAGTTTCTTTAGTAGTAAAGGTCACGTCATTCGAAGTAAAACTTAAAGAAGAATCGATCGAATCAATAACCTTCACTCGGATATGGTAAGTGGTATTTGGACTAAGGCTTGCCAAATGATAGAAATTGGTGCGAGAAGGCGTAGTAAACATCATGTTCTGAGAACAGTTTGCCATATCTACTACAGCACTAGTGCCATAGCAGAGAGTGGAGGTAGCATCAGTATTGAGGGTTGGGATGGTAACAACCGCATCAGTATCAGAGAATTGCATGATCACAGGGTTATCTGTTCCTGTGAGATCAGAATGTCCTAGCTGGACTTTTTTGGTCGTAAAGGTCGCGTCGCTTGAAGTGAAGTTAATTGAAGGCGTAAGCGAATCAGTAACTTTCACCCGAATATGATAAGTAGTATTTGGGTTAAGATTTATCAAATGATAAAAATTGGCTGCAGATGGCGTGTCGAATGTCAGGCTCTGAGCACAGCTTGCCATGTCTGTTATAGCACTAGTGCCATAACAGAGTACGGACGTGGCATCAGTGTTAAGAGTTGGAATGGTAACAACCGCCTCGGTATCAAAAACTTGCAAAGCAGCAGGATCGCTTGTTCCCGTAAGGTCGGTATGCCCCTGCTGAACTTCCTTAGTAGTAAAGGTCACATCATTCGAAGTAAAATTTAGAGAAGAATCAATCGAATCAATAACCTTCACTCGAATATGATAGACGACATTCGGATTTAGGTTCATCAGATGATAAAAATGAGTTGCAGATGGCGTGTTAAATGTCAGGCTCTGGGAGCAGTTTGCCATATCAACTATGGCGCTAGTCCCATAACAAAGTACTGAAGTGGCCTCAGTGTTAAGGGTTGGGATAGTAACAACCGCTTCAGCATCGAAAACTTGTAGAGCAACAGGATCACTTGTTCCCGTAAGGTCAGCATGCCCCTGTTGCGCCCTCTTGGTTGTGAAGGTCGTGTCGTTCGAAGTGAAGTTAATCGAGGGCGTGAGAGAGTCAGTAACCTTCGCCCGAATATGATAAGTAGTGTTTGGATCAAGATTTGTTAGATGATAGAAATTGGTCCGAGACGGCGTATCAAAACTAATGCTCTGAGCACAGTTTGTCATATTTGAAATAAAATTCTTGCTAAAGCAGAGTGCGGACGTAGCATCAGTGTTAAGGGTTGGAATGGTGACTACCGCATCAGTATCAGAAAATTGCAAAGTAGCAGGATCACCTGTTCCACTAAGGTTAGCGTGCCCTTGCGTCTGAGTCGTCGCAAAATCATGCAACGGACTCGTTGATTGGTTCCCATTAATATCTTTTACCTGAAAATAGTATTGATACGCCGTATCCTTACTAAGACCTTCCAGTATAACAAAATGATCCACATTATAATCCATCCCCCAATCCATAGCAGTAAATGAACTATCGGCAGTCTTCTTATAGAAGGTTCGATTAACAGAATTTTCTGAAGTTGTAAAATGCAAAACAGCTTGTGTATCATTTACAATAATTGGATTATTAGGATCGTTAACACCATTCGGCGGCACAATGTCAGAGGTGGTGGTGAGAGAATAAAACTCTCCAGCATTATCGTCAATAGCAATATTCCCCAGTGCATCTACAGATTTAACAACAAAATAGTAGGTCTTCCCAGTAGTAAGGCCTGTTATAATCTGGTCATGCTGAAAAGGGGCACTGCCACCAATTAAATCGGGGGAGCCAGTTAAGACCGGTGACACTAGCGTTCCATTTGAAACAAACTCAGAATACTGAACATAGGTAGAAGAATCAATTGTTGTCCGCCATTCTATAGAAGCCTGGTTATTTGAAACATTTGGTATTGAAACTGCGGAAATAATTGGACCAGGCAACGTCTTGAATGTAAAATTATTGCTTTGATTCGCTCCCGGTTCATCCTTGTCAACCTGGCCGAGATTACCAGAGGCATCCCTAGATTTTAGACGGATATTATATGTCGTATCAGGAAGAAGATTCGAAATTGTCTCACGATGGCTAGTGACCATAGATGGTACCGTTCGTTCCGGCATATAGGATGTATCCGTAGAGTATCCCGCTCCGGAATCAGACAATTCATCAGTGGTCCAGGTTACAGTCGCAGAGGTGGTATATATATTCGTAACTGCGACATTAGTAATTGTTGGTGGCGTCTGATCAGTACCTCCCTGACCGTTTGGAACGTCGTCCACCGTCGAAGAAAAGACCGGTGCATTTCCTAAAGAATCAACAACAAGCACCTTGTAATAGTAATGCTTCGCAGTACTGAGGTATGAATCGAAATAATAATTAAGCGTACGATCTCTGATGGAAGTAATTTTTGAATATGTCAAAGTTGCTCCGGGATTCGTTTGTAATCTCTCAGCCCTATAAATATCGTATTGAGAAAATCCTCCACTTCCAGCCTGTTGCGCTGGGATCACATCCCATGTAATAAACTCACCATAGGTCGGCGGAGTAGCAGTTGGCACTGAAACATCATAGTACACTATGTTTTGTATTTTCAGTGGGGTTATTGTCGAGGATTGGGTGTAATTACCATAGTCATCCTTAATTCTCACGTAGACCGTGGTTGGATCAGTAAGGAAATTGCTGTATGTGGCGCTATTTGAAAAGACAGCATAAGTTGGATTATCACTGAAATCTGAAAAATTAGAAAATGCCATCTGATAGCTGGAATCATCAGTTGGAGTTGCTATCGACAACTGATCAGAAGTCTTACTGCGATCAATTGTAAATGAGACGTTCGTAGGGTTCTTAGTATCTAATCTAAAATCTCCAGAAGCAAGATACTGGTTCGTTCCACCGTAATTTGCAACCAACCGAATCTTGGCCGACGTGCCATAATATTGGGAATAATCTTGTTTAGCGTCCCAAATAATTTGTCTATTACCATTTGCTAGATTAAAACCACTATCCCCCGTCAACGTCGTTGCAGGTATCCAACCTGAGCCATTCCAATATTGCAATGCCACATTAGCAGTTGGCTGAACATTGCTTTGAGTGGTATACGTATAATCGATAATGACCTTCCCTAAGGTGGCAACCTGATTAGATTGGCTAACTACTATATTTGAAATAGCTAAGGTACTCAAGGAAAAATTACTTGAGGCCAGGATGGCTGTATTATTAGCAGGCTCATTATCATTGATTGTGACCCGCACTTTTGCATTTGAAACATCAGTTGCAACACCTAATTGCTGCTGGGCGTTCCAGTCAATCGCATAGGTTAGTGCTGCTCCAGTAAGTACTTTATTATCCGGCTTTCCATCAGCATTAATATCAACAATCTGCCCAAATAAAGGAGTTGCTTTATAAGTATAATCGGCATCTAAAATATTGTGCCACGTCAAACCACCATCCAAGGAATATTGAAATGTTGGCGTGACGAAATTCGGAGTATACATACCCGTTGTGGTGTCGGTGTCCTTAATCGTATAGCTAAAGACCACCTTGCTAGCTGCTGCATCCTGGGTAGCACTAACACTTTCAATTGTCGGTGGAGCATTAACAACGTAAGTCAAAGTGGAATCAGAAAGTGTCGGAGTGCTTGCACCATCTGAGGTCAATATAACCTTACTTTGCAGATAGCGATTTGCCCCAACATTAGTAAAATCGGCTGGCATACTCTCACCACCAGTAGAATCAGTAAAAGTTGTTGCTGATGTTCCATCTGGCCCCTCCCAGGAAGTCCAATTTATCTTATCGGGTGAGGTCCTGATCTGGAAGGCAATACCTGTATTGGAGGCTAAACTTTTAGTCCACTGAATCTTAGACAAAACGTTAGCCATGTCTGTAGTATCATATGGCGAAGATACTAATGTCTGATTCGTCGGATAGTAATGATATCCAATAGATGTGTCATTAAGTATTGGGGAAACGCCAGTATCGTTCGTTGTAAGATTAGCCCGATACTGCGCATAGCGTTTTCCAGAAAGGCTCGAAATATCGCCACCATTTGAGACGTTCGTGAGCCAACTACTCCAGGTGCCATCGGGGATTGCAGTGTTACCGGCACGCACATCCATTGAAAATGTTTGACTATTTACTACAGCGCCGTATGATAGCGAACTCAGATTTGAAACCCGTCCTGTATCCTGCACTGCCGAGGTAAAAGAACCAGAAGAAAGATATGTCGGAATAGTAAAACGAGAAAAATCAGTAGAACTTTTTCCCCGGGTGGCATAAAGATAACTACCTGATCCAGGATATACCAAAGAAGCTCCTTCATTAACCCCGCCACTACCAGGAATCGTAGGCAAAGTCATCCAAGAATTAGTTGAAATAGAATAACAAAAGAACTGATTATTGAAAGCATCTTGGTAGCTTCCTTCAATAACATAAATAAAATCACCCGAGCCAGGATAAGCCATCGTAGAGCCCTTCGCAAAAGAATTTGGAGCTGAAGCCATTAGCGCCCAATTATCGCCAGAAATAGAATAACGATAGAAGGTAGAAGTATAGCCAATCGTGAAGTAGATAAAGTCGCCAGAACCAGGATAGACCATACTTCCACCCCACAAAGGTGCTGCATCAGGATAGGGCGTCATAGTTGTCCACGTGTTGTCTGCAATGGAATATTTAAAGAAAGAGTCAGTGCCAGCTCCTTGAGCAACATAAATATTTTCACCAGTAGCAACGATAGCTCCACCATTTCCAACATTTCCAGCCATTGATGGTAGCTGTGTCCAATTATTACCGATAATAGAATAACGATAAAGTGCATTACTTCCACCCACTCCAGCATAAAGATAATCGCCCGAGCCAGGATAAACAAGTCCAGCATTAGCGCCAGGAAAAATTGGAAATGATGCTTTAGCTGTCCAACTATTACCCGAGATTGAATAGCGGTAAAAAGTCTTACTACTTGACGACATAAAACCGTAAACAAAATCGCCTCCTGTAGCAACAAGACTCGCACCAGCATTTGTAGCTAGCGAGGTTGGAGTCATGGCTGTCCAGCTCCCAAAAGAATCACTTTCAATTTGATAGCGAAAGAAGCCAGCAGTGCCGCCAAGAAATCCATAAGCATTTCCATTTCCTGCATAAACAAGTCCGCCTCCAATGTTTACCATAGAAGGGGCAGGTGTCCCCATTATAAAATAATCGCCCGGAATATAGTAACGGTAATTAACACTAAAGCCATTTGCTGTCAACAAGAAAAGATAGTCACCGGAGCCAGGATAAATTAAAGAAGCACCATTAGCAATCCAATTCGGACAGGTTGCCAAGGTTGCCCAACTATTACCGGTAATAGAATAGCGATACATTATATTACCCTTCACTATGTAAATATTATCTCCACTCGGATATACCACAGCGCTCGAACCCGAAGATGCTCCTGCCGGCAATGAGGTCATTGAGGTCCAGCTATTAGTGGAAATAGTATATTTATAGAAATCAGTAGTATTATTCCCGCGAGAGGCATAGATAACATCACCGCCAGTATAAACAAGGCTACCACCATTTCCCACATTTCCCAGAATCGAAGTTACTGGTGTCCAAGAATTTCCAGAAATAGAATAGCGATAGAAAAGAGCACTACCACCTCCTGCCAGCGCGTAAATATCGTTACCTCCGGAATAAACAAGCGCACTGCCGCCTGTTATATTGCCAGGTGTTGAGGCCATAGCTGTCCAACTATTCGTGTCAGCGGTATAGCGATAAAAGTTAGTAGTGCCTCCTCCTCTAGTAGTGTACACGGAATTAGTAGCAGAATAATAGACAGAAGCACTGCCATCTCCGGTAGCCCCAGGCGACGATGCCATAGCTGTCCAAAGAGTTGGCGCTGAGGTATCCGCAAACACATAGCGATAGAGCACGCTAGTATCTCCTCCCTTTGTAGCGAAGAAGGAACTGCCTGAGGCAGGAAAAGCTATAGCGCCACCATCAGCAAAAGTTCCGGGCGATCCTGCCAAAGTGTTCCAACTGCTACCAGAGATAGAATACCTATACAAATCCGTAAAATTATTGCCACGAGTAATGTAAATATAATCGCCAGAACCAGGATAAACAAGCGCACCGCCGGCTCCGATAGTACCTGGAGCAACTGTCATAGTCGTCCAACTATTGCCAGAAACAGCATAGCGATAAAACGCGGTACCGCCATTTCCTCCCGTGGCGTAAAAAACATTAGAAGTTGGATAATAAACAAGTGCGCCACCAGCTCCAATAGTACCTGGCACCACTGCTATGGTCGTCCAACTATTCGTGGAAATTGTGTATTTATAAAACGCGGTAGAACTTCCTCCGGCTAGAGCATAGACAGAGTCACTAGCGCCAGAAAAGACAAGGGCACCACCGGCTCCGATATTACCTGGTGCCACTGTCATAGTCGTCCAACTATTCGTGGAAATTGTGTACTTATAAAACGCGGTAGAACTTCCTCCGGCTAAAGCATAGATAAAATCTCCAGAACCAGCATAGGCAAGAGCGCCGCCTGTTGAAATGTTGCCAGGAGCCGAAGCCATCGGCGTCCAAGAAGCTCCAGAAATTGAATAACGATAGAAAAAAGCTGTGCCAGCTCCTCGTGTGCCAAATAAAGTGTCGCTCCCCACCGCAACAAGACCTGCTCCAGAGCCAAAAAATGTTCCTGGGATTACAGCCTTAATCGTCCAAGTATTGGTAGAAATTTGATAACGAAAAAAATTATCAGAACCACCAGCATTAGCACTTCCTCGAGTACAATAAATATAATCGCCAGAACCAGGATAAGCAAGACCAGCGCCGGAATAAATAGTACCCAGAACTGGTGCCACAGTCGTCCAGAGATTGGTAGCAATCGTGTACTTGTAGAACGTGGTAGAATTATTCCCCGCCAAAGCATAGAAATCACCTGTTCCTGAGTTAACAAGGAAACCCCCGTCACCGATACCCGCAGGTGTTCCAGTCACGGCTGTCCAAGTAGCAGTGGAGATAATATATTTATAAAAGTCAGTATTATTGCCTCCCCGCAAAAGATAGAGTGTATCAGTATTAGCAGCAACGAAACTACCGCCAGCATTGACTCCCACTGGCAATACTGGCATAGATGTCCAGCTGTTACCAGAAATAGAATAACGAGACCAAGCCGTGCTTCCATTTCCATTAGGAGTATACAAAAAATCACCAGCACCCGGATACACCAACGAAGATCCACCATAATTAAATACACCACCAACGAGACTCGTCCAACTATTACCAGAAATAGAATAGCGATAAAAACCCCCACTTCCATTAAGCGCATAGATATCACCACCTGCATAAACAAGACTTCCAACACTTACGCCTGACGGAAGCAATGCCAAGGCCGACCAAGTATTGTCAATAATCGAATAGCGCAAAAAACCGCGACCCGTGGCGCCTTTAAGAACATAGACGAAATCCCCAATAGAGACAATCGCGCCACCACTACCAACCCCAGGCACTGATTTCTGCACGGTACTCCATTTTGTCCCACTCACCGGCAAAGGTTTTTTTGTTAAACTTACATTCCCAGCTGTTCCCGTCCCATTAACTTGAGTATTTGTCATAGCCCCAACATTAAAGTCAGCGTCAGTAGTCTGCGCCACAGCATCAGGAGTGGAAACTATCTTAATATCCCCTGGGCTGCTAGTAACATCCACCCCGACGTCCTTAGACTCAAATTTAGTCCAGCCAGTCTGGTTCGCCTCATGCGTAGCGGTCGCAACAACATCGACCCCACCACTCCAAGTTGTCTGAACCCAACCAAAGGTAGCACCATAAGATTTAAACGCAAAGAAAATGAAAACTAAAAGCGAGCAAGCCACAATCGATGAAGATGCAAGAGTATAAAGTTTTAATTTTTTTTGATAATTTTTTAAGTATTGAAGAGATTGGAGCTTTGGATTATAGTGCCATCTCCAGCCATATCTTCTAGCTACTATTTTTAAGTGATTATACTTAGCTGATTTAAAAAGAAGATTAACATGATCAAATAAAAATATTTTTATTTTTTTAAAAAAGATTAAAGCTTTATTTACCTGTTTTTGCGTGTTCCTTTTCTCGAAATATTTCCGCTCTAAAAAAAACTTATCTTCAGCTGTTTTTTTAGTTACTTTTTTTACTATTTTAAAGTAAAAATATTTAACAGATTCAGAAAAAAAATAAAAAAGATTAAATAAAAATACCCTTACTTTTTTAAGAGCTATTAAAAATTTATTTAACTGCTTTTGAGTATCTCCTTTCTTAGTATATTTAGCTTCTAAGAAAAATTTACACTCAGCTACTTTTTTCCTGAAAAACATTGGTTTTTTTGTTTATATTTGGAACAATCTAAGGCGCTTTTAGCGCATTTTATTCGCTACAATTATACCACAAAAAATCAAGAAATACCAAAATAAAAAGCACCATTTTCGAAACCATAACAAAGCTTCTTTTTTTACTAAATTATAAAGATTTTCCAGGCACCTATTTTTCAATAATTATCAATAAAAAAACATCATCTTGATGTGTTTAACTTACTTTTGATATAAAAACGGTTTCTTAGCGAATTTTATCACCAAAAAAGCAGCCTCTATGACAAGTGGCCGCTTAAATTAATTAACTTTATTGATATTTAGTAAACAATCACTGAAAATTCCCCTTTCATTTTTTCAGGATGGGCAATAAAATAGGCGTCAATTTCAGTGATGTTTCCGCGAACAATTTCTTCAAACATTTTGGTCAATTCACGACCGATAATGATTTTCTTTTCGGGCGTGAAAGTTTGCAAAAGTAAGATATTTTTGATCACCCGATGCGGAGAATCATAATAAACAGCTGGAATTTCTAAAGCGGCCACTTTTTTAAAAAAAGTTTCGCGTCCTTTTTTATGCGGTGGAAAACCTAAGAAAGTAAAAGTTTGCATATCAATTCCGCTAACACTAATCAGGGTTGCCAAAGCTGACGCGCCAGGAATTGGCGCCACTGTAAAATTTCCCAATAAAGCTTGCTCGACTAACTTATTCCCTGGATCAGAAATCCCTGGCGTGCCAGCGTCACTAGCGTAAGCCACGCTTTTTCCTTCAGCCAGCAGTGCCAGAATTTTTCCAAACTGAGCCTCTCCGCTGTGGTGATGGAGGGAAAGCAAGGGTTTGGATATGCTATAATGTGAAAGTAGGCGGCTAGTTACCCTTGTATCCTCACAAGCAATCGCCTCGACTTCTTTCAGCACGCGTAGCGCCCGCAGTGTGATATCCTCCAAATTTCCAATCGGGGTAGCCACAATGTATAAAATTCCATTCATAAAGCTATAAAGTTATAAAGTTATAAAGTTACAAAGTATTTTTCTGAATTTACTTTACGAACTTTACAAACTTTAAAACTTTTTACTAAGTTTTATATGATTCTAATCACTCACGCCCTCGTTGGCGCGGCCCTAGGCAAACAAATCGGAAACCCGCTCATTGTAGCCCCACTGGCCATCGCCCTGCATTTTTGTCTTGACACTTTTCGTCACGGAGAATATCTTAATCAACAATCAACTTTTAAAAACACAACCTGGAAAGTAGCTCTCGACTTATTTTCAGGTTTAATTATGGTAATTCTATATTTAAAATTTTCACACTCCTCAATTGAAACCATCCAAAATGTTTTTATTGGAACCTTTTTTTCCCTCCTTCCCGATCTCACCACCGTCCTATACTGGAAATTCCACGCCAACTTTCTCAAAAAAATCTATGCTTTTCACGAATGGGTTCATCCTTATCCCAAAGGCGATAAACGCTACAATTGGAACCTGCGAAATAATCTGAATGACATTATCTTTTCACTCATTGCAATTTCTATCCTTCTCTTTTTCTAAAAGCTAAAAGCTAACGAAGCTATAAGCTAGTTATAGATATTTCGCTGTCCAACTCTTCTTATCCTTCTTTAATTTCTCCGGTGTGCCTTCAAAATTAAGATACCCACCTAAGTCTCCGCCATCTGGGCCTAGTTCAATCACCCAATCAGCGTCACGAATCACATCCAGATTATGTTCTACCACAATAACGGTGTTACCTTTATCGACGAGCGCATTTAGCACGCTAAGCAATTTTCGAATGTCATCAAAATGCAGGCCTGCGGTGGGTTCGTCTAAAATATACAAAGTGTTGCCGGTTGATTTGCGCGCCAGCTCAGTGGCCAATTTAATCCTCTGCGCTTCGCCGCCAGAAAGATTCGTCGCGCTTTGCCCAAGTTTTAGATAACCTAAACCAACATCCTCCATCGTTTTAAGTTTTTCCGCAATCAAAGGATGCCTTGCAAAAAAGCGTAGCGCCAAACGCACATCCATATCCAAAATTTGGGCAACGTTAAAACCTTTATATTCAATTTCCAAAGTTTTTTTACTAAATCGCGTCCCATTACAAGCTTCGCATTTGACGTAAACATCAGGTAGCAAATGCATTTCAATTTTGCGCGAGCCATCGCCCTGACAAACCTCGCAGCGTCCACCCTTCATATTGAAACTAAAACGACTGGCAGTGTAATTGCGAGCTTTGGCTTCTTCCACACTCGCAAATAAATCGCGAATGTGAGAGAACACGCCTGTATAAGTGGCAGCGTTTGAGCGTGGCGTGCGACCAATTGGATTTTGATTAATACTAATAACCTTTTTAACATTTTCAAAACCTTTAATTTTTTTATGTTTACCAGGTAAAGCTCGATTGCCGAAGAAATGTCGTGAAAGCGCCTTGGCTAAAATATCTTTGACAAGCGTTGATTTTCCAGAGCCAGAAACTCCACAAATTGCCACGAACTTTTGCAAGGGAATCGCTACGTCAATATTCTTAAGGTTATGTTCACTAGCTCCGATAATTTCAATTTGCTTGCCACTGCCAGTTCGATATTTCTGCTTATCAGAAACTTTTTTCTTTTTCGAAAGATACTGGGCCGTTAGATTTTTACTTTGGATTAATTTTTTATAGTCACCTTCAAAAACTACAATCCCACCTTCTTCGCCAGCGCCTGGCCCCATATCTACAATCCAATCCGCTGCCTTAATAATGCTTTCGTCGTGCTCAACTACAATCAAAGAATTTCCCACGTCCTGCAATTGCCGCATTGTCGCAATCAATTTTTCCGTGTCCCGGCTATGCAACCCAATCGACGGCTCATCTAAAACATACACAATCCCCATCAGTTGCGAATTTAGCTGCGCCGCTAAGCGAATGCGTTGCGCCTCACCGCCAGAAATTGTTTGAGCAGAGCGTCCCAAATTTAAATATTCTAAACCAACATTCTCCAAGGCTTTCAGCCTTTGTAAAATTTCGCGAAAAACAGGTCGCTCAATTTCTTTTTCCTGAGCTGTTTGTGTCCAATTTTCTACACCTTGAAAAAAATCTTTTAATTGCGTTATGCTTAAGTTAACTAGGTCGTCAATCGTTTTCCCATCTAATTTGACCGCTAAAAATTCTTTTTTGAGCCGTTTTCCTTGGCAACTCTGACAAGTATGGCCAGTCATATATTTTTCAATCTCCGTTCGTAAATATTCAGATTTAGTTTCAAAATATTTTTTCTCCAAAGCTGGAATCACACCCTCAAACCCCTCTCCCCCAAATAGCACCGCGTGCAGTTGTTTATTGGTTAGTTTTTTCAGGGGGACATTTAAAGAAAATTTATACTTTTTTGCCACGTCCTTAAGCAGGAGAAGCTGACTATTTTGGCCATTAATTTTTCCCCCCGATTTACTCCAAGGCAAAATCGCGCCTTCTAAAATAGAAAGGTTTTTATTTGGAACTACTAACTCTTGATTCACTTTCAGCGTATAGCCCAGTCCACTGCAAGTATCGCACGCGCCTTCTGGACTATTAAAAGAAAAATGCCGAGGTGTTACTTCTTTAATTTTAACTCCGCATTTACTGCAAAAAAAGTCTTGATTATAGCTTCGTTCCTGGATATTATCGAATAAAATCTTCATTGAGTTGCTGCCCATCTTCATGGCAGTTTCAATTGAATCAAGCATGCGCTCATTATCTGGATTTTTTTTATCCAAAACTACGCGGTCAATCACCATTTCAATCTCACCCACAATTTCATTTTCATCCATTGAAAGCGCGTCGGTAACAGTGTGCATTTTTTCGCCGAAACGCACTCGCGCGTAACCTAAACGCTGAATATTTCGCAAAAGTTCTTTGCCAGTTGCAGCGTCTTTCGGTTTAGCCAGGATGGCAATTTGCGTGTGATGCGAAAAAGTTAAAATTTCATCCAGAATTTCTCGATTACTTCTTTTTTGCATCGAAGTTCCACACTCTGGACAATGAATTACGCCAACTTTCGCATACAAAATACGTAGGTAATCATAAACCTCTGTCAGCGTTCCGACGGTCGAGCGCGGGGAGCGGGAGATACTTTTTTGATCAATCGAGATTGGTGGCGAAAGATTTTCAATTTTATCCACATCCGGCTTAACCGAGGGATCTAAAAAATTTCGCGCATAAGAAGAAAGGCCTTCCATATAGCGGCGATTTCCCTCAGCATAAATCGTATCAAAAGCCAGCGAGGATTTTCCGCTGCCGGAAAGCCCCGTAATCACCACGAACTTATCCCGCGGAATATTAACGTCAATATTTTTTAAATTATTAACCCGCGCCCCCTTAATTACAATATCTCGCACGTTGCTTGGAGTTGTTTTTTTTGAAGCCATACTCAGTCATGGAGCACAGAACATGGAGCATGGAACATAAAAATTCATTCTGTTCGATGACTATGCTGTATACTCTGCGTTATTGTTCTATATTATATGCTATATATTATGTTTCATATTGCGTCTTAAACACTTTATTCTTTGTATTTCATGCTCCATGTTTCATGCTCTCTTCTTCCGCATTTCTTGCTCCATGTTCCATGTTCCATGTTTTATCTTTTGCCCTTTTGCTAATTAAAAATGGTATCAGAAAAATGAGAAAATGTAAAGGGTGCGTAAATAAAAAAATCAGAGCCTAAGCTCTGATTTTTTCTTTCCAAACAAATTTTATTACTATTCCACTTTTTTGCCTTCCAGCACGGCGCTTCTGCTTTCAAATTCCTCCTTGGAAATTTCACCTTTGGCAAAACGTTGACGCAAAATTTCCGTGGCGCTATCAGGTCTTTGCTCGTCGCTATACCCGCCACAACAACCTTTGCCACGGTGATGACCGCCGCGCACACCAAGTAGTTCTCTTTTTTTGCATATTCTCACGCTACCCAACAAAAAGCCTTGGCCGTTTGTGTTTTGAACGCGCACTTGCAGAAAGGGTTCGAAAAGCTCTGCCTAAACTTTATACCCAGTCACCTTTCGATATGGCCAATCCTCTTTAATTATAGCAAATTTTTAAGTTCTTGGAAGGTTAACTCCCATTTTTTTCAAAGTTTCAAAAATTCAAAGTTTCAAAAAAATACAAAATGCCAAAGTTTCTAAGTAGCAAACTTGCTTGCCCCGTACCAGATTACGACTTGGTACTGGGGCGGAAACGGAAGACGAACCGGGTGTAGCTATCCCACTGCTTGCCTGACCTGGCAATGAAGCCATCGAGCTCCAACTGGCCGCCACCGGAATCCAAGTCGAAAATGTACGGATCGCCGTCACGGTCTGACATTTGCTCCATTGCAATTAATGTCCAATCTTTAATTTTGCTTTGAAGCCTCAAAAGTGGTCCAACTTCTGCTGGGCAAAGTTCCAAGCCCAAGTCCTTGGCTTTTTTGTAGATTTCATCCGTAGTTGCACCGTTGGGAAAACCAAGCTGGGCAACCGAGAATCTGACCAGGTCATACTCCTTACTTTCTTTGGAAAATTCAGTTTTTTGCAAAATATCCCTTCCCCGGTACGAAGTATATATGTTTTCTTTATCAAGAGCTTCCTGGGCTTTGGGCGGAGAATCCAGAGTTGGAATTGTTTTGATTGTTTGCAGAAAGATTTTTTTATCAGGAAAAGATTCATACAGATGCTCAATGTTTGAATATGCTTTGATTTTTTGAAAAATCTCGACACTCCATGGGCCAATGTAAGCTTTGGTATGTACATTTACTTCTTCATGTGTGTAGGCGATTTCTTCGGGAGCGCATTTGATTTGTTCCACGATGGCCAGTATCCTTGCTGCCTTCTCCTTGGGTATATCGGGAGTGATATCCATCCGGCCAGTTTTCAATACGAATATGCCACTCTCCAGATCAAAATCGTCGATCGATACCTCTCCCTGTTCGGTCAGGAGGTGATAGTCATCGACCGCGATATTACCGAGCTCGCTTTCGCTTATTTTCTTGAAATCACGCGATTTTCCCGTGTCGCCTGTGGTCGTCCGAAGCTGTTTGAGTGCATCTATGACATCATGGTAGTACGGATCATCAGGAGAGAGATAATCGTCACTGTGTTTTTTCATCTGTTCGATCGTCTTCGTCTTCAGATTGTATTCAATGGTCAGAATCGGCGTATCGTCAGAGTTCAATCTGTTGCCTTCCTTGTCTATCGTCGGCACATTCCGAAATGACAGAATCTCTATCTCGCCTTTCTTTAGCCGATTGACGTATGAATCACTCGTTCCCACACAATGGTTCATATATGCCGATTCATCTTCGAGGTGTGGCATATTAAGTAGTCGCGCCACATAATATTTTCCACTTTCAGTCATATAAAGTGCCTCGTAGGGATTAAACCCCTCTCCGGTCTCCTTGGCCTTGCGCTTGCGCATCTCGGCAATCTTCATGAGCGTCTTCTCCTCATGCACTTCCAGAAGACGGGAGAACAAACCCTTGTCGGAATCGAGGAATCTGGGAGACTCAATAATGGCGTCATAGAGAGCATTCTCGTCGATTGCCTCATTGTTCTGAAAGTGCCGAGCAAGCTTGAGCCGAAGGATCAGTTTCTGACTCTCGCCGAATCCTTCAAGAGTTCTTTCTAATCGTGAGTGCAGTGTATTGAATGATGCTAAAACGTCCCGCTCCTTTTCTGAACGAGTTTTTCGCTGCTTGCTGTCACGCTCCTTCGTTTCCACTGGAAACGAAGACATCACCTTCCGATATTCCACCTTAAGTTTGGTTGCGTATTTCTGCTGGAACGCGTCGCTCCTGTTTTGTTCGATTTCCTCGGATGATTTCTGTTCCCCGAGTCTCTTTTCGTAGTAGTCGGCTGAAAGTCCGTTCCGCGTATCGGTTCGCAATCGTTCGAAGCCGTATCGCTCCATAATACGATTCAACCGCGCGTTCCACCCATGGAAGTTCAGCGCTAGATATCCTTCCTTTTCGGCGAATTTCAAAAAAGCCGGAATCTCGGCAAGGAGGTTTCGACCCGTTGATTTTGTCGTCCCGAGATATTTGATATATGCCTCGTGCGGAAGGAAATCCTCGCAGGCGATATACCCGGAAACGGCTCCATCCTCGTCAGCGATGAGTCTGTTGAGGGATGTCCGTTTTCAAGCGTCCGCACCACATCATCGACCGCAAGCTCACGGACAATTTGATCCACTTCCTCGATACCGAGCGTAATATCCCGGACAGACTCCGTTTGTTCTCTTGAGAGTTCCAAATGATTTTTTTCCTTTTTTTCAATAGCATAAAGTGGCATTTTTTCCATAATTCAAAGTAGTTTTATATTTTAAGAAAGTTAGGATTTTCCATATGTAGGAATTATACCACAAAAAAAATAAAAAACATGTGGGCAGGCAAATTTACCCAAACAAATTCCCTTCAAATCACACTTTGAGTAATATGCTAAATCCCGCATATGCGGGATTTAGCATATTTATGAATAAAAAAAATACAAATAAAAAAATTTCGCAATTCAAACTAAAGTCTGAATTTTCTTTTAAGGATGCTTTCATGCAAAAGTTTTTCCACGGTGAGAACTTCAATATATTTTTCCACATGATATAACTCAGCCACAAACAAAAGCTCATCTTCACATTCATAAGGGCAAACCCAAGCACTCTTTTGCATTTGAAAAAATCCGAGTTCCTTTATTTTTAATCTCAAGGCCTCGCGTGCCTGATTATATATTTTTGGTTTAGTGGGAATATCAAACATAAGCACCCGCCACTTTTTATCCCATTTCCTTGGCTTTTTTATTTTCAAAGTATCAATTGAAAATTCAACCACTCTCTTTTTACCTTTATTGGTAAGCTTCACATGCATCTT
>CAILTR010000073.1 GCA_903837175.1 uncultured bacterium | reverse complement strand
TTTTCGATGAAGGCACGATTGAATATTACTTTACCTATATAGAATTCAATCCGAAAGTAAGGAGAATGATTTACACGACCAATAGTATTGAAAATTTAAATAGAGGTATCAGAAAAGCCACTAAGAACAAACTTTCTTTCAAAAGTCCAGATAGTTTACTCGATTATGTTTTTATGATTACCAAGGAATTTGAAGAAAAAAACTTCATGAAATATCCCGTCAAAGAATTTAAATATTTTAATCCAAAAGGAGGCCAGACACAATTAAATTGACAGTCCCAGTAATGTCATACGCCTTGTTCGAAAGCGCATGCAGCGAAGCGACTTGCTCATCGCTCAGCGTAATCTCCTCAATCGAAAGTTTACCAGGATTGGCTGGCAGTTTCGTAAAAGTGACGGTGACCTGATCATTTTGCGGAGCAACGTAAGTTTTATTGAGTTGCACTACTTCACTGGTCGTTGCTTTTTTGCTATCCGTATTCCACGCCGGCACTAATTTTTCAGCGGAAGCTGGTCCAGCAGCTTCTACGGTTGGCGTAGCTGGCAGAGCGTCTGTCGTAACGTTAAAACTGTCTGGAACTGGCGCTTCTTCAACCGGCGGAAAAACCTCAGCTGGAGCAGTAAAAGCAGGCGCAACTTCAACTTTTGGAGCATCTATCTCAACTTCTTCACTTACTATAGTTGGCTCCTCAACTTTTGGAGCTTCGGCTTTAACTTCCTCGACTGGCACAACTGGCGCCGTGGGCTCTTCAACTTTTGGAGAC
The DNA here is from genome assembly GCA_903837175.1 of uncultured bacterium. Taxonomy (GTDB): domain Bacteria; phylum Patescibacteriota; class Minisyncoccia; order Moranbacterales; family GWC2-37-73; genus CAIPMZ01. Next base: position 15,914 of record CAILTR010000073.1, on the reverse strand, counting down.
ACCTCAGTCTTTTTTTCAACGACAGGAACTTCCGCTTGAGGCGTAACAACATTTTCAATAGTAGCCTCCTGCGCTTTCGCTTCTAATAGGCCAGCAACCAAAAAATTCAAACTGGTCATATAAAAAACCATCACTGGCAACGTAATGATTGCCACCATTTTTCTTACTGCCATAATTTCTCTGGGTAAAAGCCTGCCGTGAAAAATTCTTTTGATTATATTCATAGGTTTATTCGCCCAGGGGCGAGAGTTTAAATTATCAAAAATTAATTACGATATCAAAAAAACGAACCACCAAAAAAGGACCATCGACGGATTCTCTTTTGTTGATTCGTTTGTTGTGTTGTTGACTGCTCATAATATTAAGTGTCACCCTTACTCAATATCAACTAGCATAACCTCTTTACCTTGCACCCTAGGTATACTCCTACCATTTTAAATGTCAAGGCCCTAAAAAATACAAACTAAGCTACCTAGCTATCCTTTAAAAAACGCTAACTCAGAAACAAGAAGTCATTTAATAATACATTTTGCTTTAATAGTTTATTTCAGCGAAAAAACAGCGCTTACCGTCTCAAAATCAAGTGCCCAAACAAAGTAAAAATAACTAAAACCACGCCAAGGATAAATTGGCGCTGAATAAGTTAGCTTCTTTATTTTAATTTAACTGGCCCGTTCAGCAATGATAATCCGCCTTTTAAAGGTCGTGCCAGCTGGCCAACAAGTCATCAAAGTGACTGTTTCACTACCGTCGCCTTTTTCTAAATATTGAACGTCTTTAGGACTTACGATTTTGCTTTCTTTCACGACGTAGTGAAATCTTTGTCCAGCCCGAAAAAGAAAAATGTCGTCATTGGGATTTAAATTTCCCAATAAATAAAACACCGCGTTATAATGAAGCGCCTCGGAAATGTCAGCTCCAGAATGCGCGAAAATAAAAACATTACCCTTTTCACCGGGATAAGCACTGCCTTTGGCTTGAGCTACGCCCTTAGTTAAAACTCGTTGATAAACAGCCGAGTCATTTGGATCAACCTCGGCAAAAACTTTCGCGTTGGCTGAAATCTTTGGGATAACAATTCCAAAACTTTCATCAACCGGCTGTATAACTTCCAAACCAGCTTTCTCAACGGCAACTTTTTCTGCTTCCTGATTTTTTCCAACCACTACCGTATTCCTTCCTTTATTGGAAAATTGATATTTGATTTCATCCTTAATCAAGGGTCCATAAGTTCCCGACAAAATAGTAACTCCCGCCAGAATCAGAATTCCGGCGGCAGTTATTTCCCAATGTTTTAAAATTTTAGACTTTAGTTTTTTTATCATTTCTTCTCTTTATTAAAATTCCAGCGGTAGCTAGCAAAAGCCAAGGCAGAGCTTTTTCAGCAAAAGCTACCAAAACTCCTGGCGTTTTAGCTAGCGTGGTTTCATCCCCAAGCACTTCGCCATTCTCAACTTGACTGGCTTGCTCAGGAGATGTGGCTTCTTGCCCAGCTACAGTCGCTATTTGATTGAGTTGAGGATCAACTGGAATAGCCCCCTTGGCTACATTTTCGACAGTGATTTTTTTGGTCTTGGTTTGCGTATGAGTTTTAGTTTTTGTTGTCACCGTAACATTTTCATCGCCCACAAAAGCAGATTCATTTCCGTTCACATCAAGCGCACGGACGACATAGTAGTATGTTTGAGAACAATCAGGCACAATGTCACTGAAAGATCCAATTGTGTTCGGTGCAATAATTTGATCGTTGACAAAGGTTGAGGCATCAGCCGGAAAAGACAGGGAGGCTGAGCGATAGAGTTCTACCCTTGCGGTTTGGCCATCATTAGCCGTGGTGAAGGAAATTTGTTTGCTACAAGCGTCAATATTATTACGCACATAGTTAATTGGGGTTTGCGGTCCGACAATGTCAACTATGACAGGAGTTGTCGGATTGCTATCCTTCGTGTCAATTCCGTCAGTGGCTGTGACATAAAATTGATAAGAGCCACCATCAGAATTCGGAATCACAGTTCCATTTGTGGTATTAAGTATGCAGTTTCCGGAATTTCCACTTGCTTTGTCACTATCAATTGGATCAAAAGTATGTGTATAAAATGCCGCTGGATCTCCCTTGACAAAACATTTCACTGTCATAGATTTTGTTGGATCGGTTCCAAGTGCCACAAAACCAATTGGATATTCTTCACTTGAAATTAACTTGTCCGGTTGCTGAATCTGAACTGACACAGCTGCGCTGGCCTTATTTGCCGAAGCTAACAAACTTGCAAAAACCAAGCACATTACAGCAAGGACAGTTTTCAAATTATTTTTTGACATTCTTCTTTTTCTAATGATTAACAACGTTATTCCAGCCACCATAGTGAGAGCTCCAAACAAAGTCCAAAGCGCGTTAGCACCAGTAGCTGGCAATTCCGCTCCAAGCACATATTCTTTCTTGGTTTTTGTCTTGGTTTCTGTCTTGGTTTTAATAATTGTCTTTTCGCCTAAAGCCATGGTTTGAATCGGCTCTATTACTGCCACTTGCGTTCCCACGAATGGGTCAGAATCTGCCTTATTTGCAAGCACCTCAGTTGTAATTTCAGTGGTTCCTTTGGCAAAAGCCGTATCATTATAAAGTCCTGGATCTTGTTCACCATCAATGGTCGTCTCGTAGGTCAAAATCTTCACTTCACCCGGAGCCATCGTTCCCAAATCCCAAACACCTGGGGAGGCATACTCATGAATAAATGGAGCTCCAACCGCGCTACCGGAAATATAGGTAAAGCCTGTCGGCGGAAGATCAGTCACGGTCACGTTGTGAAGATCGCTCTGATTTCCTTCTTCACTCTCCATTCCAGGAGCTGTAACTTTCAAAGTATATTTGACTTTTTCACCCGGCTTTTTGGCAATCGTGGCGTCATTGGTCTTTTCAATCAACAACTTCGGAATCACGAAATCATTTGTGAAGGTGCAAGTGACCGTTTCACCCGGATGAAGTGAAATCTCATTTGGAGAAATTTCACCAGATTGATCTTCTATCATTTTTCTTTCATTGTTTGATATGGAAGAAACGCAACTTACATCCGAAAGTTTCCAACTTTCCTTTGCTTGTTCATTAACCGAATAAGTCTTGTTTGGAGCAAGCCAGCCACTATCATTTGAACCATTATCGCTAAGTTCAAAAGATGATCCTTCCTCACCGCCCCAACTTGAATTGAAAATAAACACTTCTTTCAGCTCGCTTTCACTTTGATCAGGATTCGTCTCTTTGTTGACGATAATTCTGCCTTGTTTAGTGTTGCTGAAGGTGCAAGTCATCTCACCGCCCGGATTTATTTCAAAGCTGGCAGGATTGATCTGGTCTTCATTGTCAAACTCATCTCGTTTCCAATCAAACCAATGCCACAAATCTGTTTCCTCATGCTTGCCTTCTCCTTTTTCATTGACACAACTTGCATTTGTCAAATTCCAACCATCCTGGGATGACTCGGAAATTCCATAAGTTTTGTCTGGATCGATATTTAGGAATGTTTGGGTCGCGTTGCCATTTGTCGTTGCCAACTTGAAGTTCATTGATCCTTCTCCCAAGCCTGAAAAAGCAAAGTCAAATGAACCGTCATCGCCGATTGCTTTTTTCACGAGATTAATTTTTCCCAGTTTCTTGTTGGTGAAAGTGCAAGTGATACGGGCCCCAGCTGTTGCCTGAAAATTAGCAGCATCAATTCCATCTGAACAAACAACACTCTCTTGTTTCCAACCAGCCAAAGGATTCTCAACCACGGAATATGTTCCGGGTTTAACTGAGAATGTCTGCTCATTAGAATGTCCAGGCCACCAATCCCAACCATCATCATCAAGAGTGAAATTTGAAGGGATTCCGTCTCCGAAATTATTGCTGAAAGTGAAATCTTGTGAATCATCTGGAATCGCATCCTTTTTGATTGTCACTTCTGCTCGCTTCGTGTTGGTGAAGGTGCAGGTCACAGTTTCTGCAGGTCCGACATTGATTCGGCTTGGATCACTTCCATCTGAACAAACAACACTTGTCTGATCCCACCCATTTTCATTGTGTTCATGAATTGAATATGTTCCAGGAACCAGAATGCCACTGTCTTTGGATTCGCCATCTCTCAAATCAAATCTCCATCCCCAGTTCGGATCAAATTCGAATTGTGTCTTGTCACCGTCAGGAAGGGTTTCCTTCTTGATGATGATGTGTCCAAACTGACTCTTGTTCAAAATGGTGCAAGTCACCTCTTCGCCGTTGGCAAGTTTGACGACTTTTGGCAAAACATTTTCATTCGAGTTGTTAGCCGAGCCAGCAACTGTTGACGAGCAAACAACTGATTCGCGTGAATATCCAGGAACTTGCTCTTCGGTTATCGCAAGATTTTTGTTGGCATCAAACGTGTTCCAACTTCCAGAAGTCACATTAGCGTTGTTAACTTCCAAATCGAAACTGTTTATTCCTTTATCACCTCCATTAGTGTTATCGACTTGTTTAATAACTTTCAATTTTCCAGGCTGGTCATCGTTGGTGATTTTGCAAGTCGTGGTTTTGCCTGGCAAAACTGAAAGACTGGTCGTTCTTCCGCTATTTGAAGTTGTTCCACAATCCCATTTCCCTTCAACATATCCGAATGTATCAGGTTCGCTAAGTGTGTAGTTAGTATCTGCGTCAATCGTCACAGGATTTGAGGTGTATAATTTACCACCTGATTGGGAAACTCCTGAATTGAAAGTAAGTGCCCCACCAGCAAAGCTAATGCCGAAATCCCCAACTACCTTGGTTCCGCCGTCATCATTTTTCACAAACTTTTGCACAATAACTTTTCCTGGTTGCTTTGTGTTGGTGTAGGTGCAGGTGACAGTCTCTCCGGCATCTAGATGAATCGTCGCTTTTCGATTGTCAAGATTTGTGCTTGAGTTTTTAGCACCCGATTCCACGCAGGTCAGACCAGCGAGATCCCACCCAGTGACTGATGACTCTGTAAATGTATAGTCACCTGGGAAGAGCCCTGCGAATTGTTTCGTATTTGAATATGTATTTGTATTGTTTCCATCATCATCAAGTGTAAAACCTGAAACACTTTTTCCGAGCGCTGTAAAAGTGAAGTCTTGCTGATCGTTAGGAACAGCATCCTTGATGATTGTGATGTTTCCTTTATTGACTTCGTTATTGAAGGTGCAAATGGTTGTACCACCTTTTGTAACTTTTGTGGTTGCCGATTCTGCCCCCAAATCCACAGAGCTACCTTCTTGCGAACAAGCAATCGAGGCTGTGTGATATCCAGCAGGACCACTCTCGACAATTGTATGATTATCTAACGTTGTAACTTGTCCAAAATCCACCTGCCCACTAGAATTTGCCTGAACTGCGGGTGCTCCATCCAGGGAGAAATACCACTGCGAAAGATTAGTTTGATCATCAACAATCTTTTGCGCCTTCAAATCACCAGTATCGCGAGTATTTACAAAAGTACAGATAACATCCTCAGCAGGCTTAAGCGTGATAACTGCGTTTCGATTATTAGTATTCGTATCACTGCCACCTGCGCAATTCACACTTTTTAATTCCCATCCAGCCACGCTTAAATCTTCAGTAATTGTATAAGTTGCCAGTGAAAGATTTTCGAATGTCTTGGAATTTGGAAGTGTCGGATCTGAATCATCATCGAGATAGAATGCTCCCTGGTTAAGATTACCTTCGAATTTGAAATCTTGCCCACTATTTGGTTGAGCATCTTTTACAATTGTTATTTTGCCTTTCTTTGAATTCGTAAAAGTGCAAGTCACCGTTTCGCCTGCTCGAAGCGTGATAGCAGAAACGGAGCTCTGATTACCACAGACAGCTGTGGTCTGTTCCCAACCTGTTGGTATCGATTCGCTTACTGAATATGTTCCAGGAGCCAGATAGCCACTATCGTTAGTTCCATTGTCGGAAAGTGAAAATTTATTTCCATAGCTAGGCGTGAACTCAAATGTTTGCGTTGAACCATCAGGCAATGTCTGCTTTTCGACGATAATCTTGCCCGCCACATATGTTTTCACAGCGTTAACGCTAGAACCTAATGTTCCATCAGTTTCTCGATGGATGTTTTGACCACTAATCGTCAAATCAACTTTCGCGCTTGCTGTGATGGTTCCAGGTGTCGCACTATTGAAAACAACTAAGCATTGTCCATTCACATCTGTATTCGAACCGGCGTTATCACAAGTGCTTTGCGTAACATCAACGACAGCATTAGCATCTCCCCCATTCGTTAAAGTCACGTCAACGTGTTCTCCAACTGCCGGCACATAACCACTTCCATCATTTTTGTTAACAGTGACAATGAAAGTGTGCTTGTCATTAATATTATTCTTAGCCTCAAGTTGATTAAAGCTTATTTTAGCTCCGACCACCTTAACAGTCTTGCTGTCATCATCAGACGCTTCGTTATTTTCATTGTCTTTAACAGTAACAATTGCTTTGTTCAAATAGGTTCCGGCTACGCTGTGGCTGACCGAATAAGTGCAAGAAGTCGAAGCTCCTGCAGCCAAAGATGATCCAACAAGAGCTAAGCAAGTTGGGCTTAAAGCATTGTCATCCGCAAGAGATTTGATAGTAATCGCCTCAACAGAGTTGTTTGTGATTCTTAGCGTATAATTGAAAGCTCCTCCTGGCTCTGCCAAAGTCGCATTGTCAACGCTTTTTTCAATAGTAACCGAAGGTTTCACATCATTGAAAGTCACAGTGGCGCTTGCCTCATCAGAAGCTTTGTTGTTTTCATTATCAACTGCACTTGCTGTGAAAATGTTTGTATGCGAAGTGCCTGCCTCTCCAGCAATAGCTTGGGTGCTATCAAATGAACAAGATGCTCCAGTTGCCAAGACTGTGCCAATTTTACAATCAGCATCACCAACAAGGTCGCCGAATTTGTCATCAGCAAGACTGGTGATTGTGACAGCTTCGGCAGTACCTGTGTTTTTAACTGTAAAAGTATAGGTGACATTTCCACCTGGTTCGTCGACAGAAGCAACTCCAGCAGTTTTAGTAACTTCAATAGTTGGCTTAACATCATTGAAAGTCACAGTGGCATCATCTGTGTCGGAAGCTCCACTAGCAACAGCTGTCACCACATCAGTGTGACTCGTCAATGTGTCTGAAGCCAAGAACTTCGTAAAAGCACATTCATAATATCCACCAGCAGTAATCGTTGTTGGCACGACACAATTGCCCTGTCCATTCAGCTTGCCAAATTTATCATCATTCAGCGATGTTAAATTAACTGAAACTGCGCTTGGATTGCTGACTCTCACTGTAAAAGTGACATTTCCGCCATTTTCTGGAACGCTGGTCGGATTGGCAGTCTTGCTAACATCGATACTTAATTTTGCATTAGTAAAAATACAAGTGATATTTTCATCGGCTTGGAGTGAAATAGCACTTACTGGGCTGTTATCACTACAGACTGCACTCGACAAATCCCATCCAACTGGAACATTTTCTGAAATTGAATACGTTCCTGGAGTTAATCCATTAAAAGCTTGGCTGCCAGTCCCATTTAAAGTCGTTATATTAGGATTAGCAGGAGAAAGCCCGGTTGACGTTGCAAATCCAAATGTCCCATCACCGCCAACAGTCTTTTTTACAAGAGTAATTGAGCCCTTATTTGTCGTGTTAAAGAAACTGCACGTAATAATGCTGTCAGCTGTTACGGCGATATTTTTATAGCCAGGGTTGCTCGGGTCTACAATTCCGCTAGAACAGGTCGCGTGATTGAAAGAATATCCGCTCTGCATATCCGTTTCGGAAATGGTATGATTTCCAACACTTAACGTTCCGCTTGCCACTTGTCCATTCGTGTCGGTTGTAATTTTTGTCGCACCATCAATCAAGAAAGACCAGGTCTTCCCATCGCTTTTCTGAATACCGTCAACATATTTATTAACACTTATTTTTCCTCCACAGGTCTGCTTCGCGAATTCGGCAAGCTGGCCAGCCAGGCCATCAAAGTTCGTCGTGATCAGGTCGGACGTCAATACATTTCCAGTATTCACATTTGTGCCACTAATTGCTTCCATATTTGTGGAATTCAAGTCTGTCCCGATTCCGATAGCAAGGACGCGCGTACCGCTAGCTTTCAGCGCATTCGCAACAACCTGAGCAGTAGTGACAGCTTGTGCCTCACTTGCACCACCAGCCGAGCCACCGATGACTGTATTCGGATTTCCGTCCGATGCGAAGATGACCAGGCTTGGTTTCGTAAGACGAGGATCAAATGTCGATTGCGCCTTCGTCAAACCATCCTGCCAGTTTGTATATCCACCCCCAACTGGAATTCCGGTAATCGCAGAGTTCGTATCTGCAACACTACTGGTAAATGCGTGGTCGATCGATGCAGTTGTCGCAAAATGAATTACTGAGAATTGTGTCGGTGTTCCGTTCAGCGCATTTGTAAACGACGTCATGGCGTTCTTCATCTGTGTCATTTCAGAAGAACTAATACTCGTTGAATTATCTAGTACCAGTGCGATATCAAGACCACAAGCTTGTGCGAGTGCAGGATTCGAAACAGAAGATGGGGCAGTGACTGAAAATGTCTGTGTTGCACTTGCAGGGTGAGTTGAATTTGCATTCTGACAGTTTCCTTCACTATTAAAACCATGAATTTCAGCTGTCCAGTTATTAACTCCAATAGTCGCATCGCTAGCTAAGACATATGAAGAAGAAAGCTCATGACTAGAATTTGGCTGCTGACAAGTTGTTATATAAGAAAGGTTATTGTTACCAGGAGGGTCAATGGCGAAACGATAATAATTACCAGTAACTAATTCCCCTGCTTTCATATAAACAGTCTCTCCCTGCCGATAAGAAGTTTTGGTTGTAACAAGTGTCGCATCTGAATATGTGAGAATAAAAATCGTAAAATGATCCAACGTCTCAACCTTCACCTCGTCCTTATTTGTATCAACCGAAACTGCATTTTTATTTTCATCAACGGTTTTGATTTTCGAAGTATCTGAAAGTTCTTGAGCGTTCTCTGCGTAAATAATATTGACCTTCTCTGGATCAACATTGCTCTTGGTCGGAAGCGTCATTGTATATTCAAAAGTTCCATCCGCCATGTCGGAAGTAATGTCATAAGCTTTATTAGAAAGCGCGCCAAGCAAAGCGACCTGCTCATCACTCAATGTAATTTCTTCGACTGAAAGCTTGCCGGATTTTTCTGGAAGTTTGGTGAAAGTGACCGTCACTTGGTCATTTTGAGGAGCCACATAGGTTTTTCCAAGGTCAACTGCTTCAATAGTGGTGGCTTTATTTCCATCCTTTGACCAGATTTCTAGAGACTTCACAATTGAAGCGGCCTGGGAATCGATTTGCCCGGTTGAAGGTTGCGGAGTTTGAGACTGAATTTGCCCTGCTGCAGGCTCACTAGAAGCCGGAAAAGGACTTGCCAGCTCCTGTAAAAGAGGACTCTCAATGGTTTCTGCTGGAACTGCCAACTGCTGGGAAGCAGGAGCCGCTTCAACCACTGGGGCGACTTTTTCTGCCTCAGCAGCTACTACGGGAGCCTTTTCCTCCACAGGAGCCACAACGGGCTCTACTTGCTTTACTGGAGCCGTTTCTGGGGTTTTAGTTTCCGAAGCTGGGGCCGCAGGCGCCACATTTTCAACTTGAGCGGTTTGCTCGTCCTGAGCAATTGCCACCAGTACGCCTGGGGCGCTAATTGGCTGGAGTAGCATCATCAAAATAACCCACAAATCGAGCACTTTTTTTCCTAAAACAAAACTTTTTTTCGACATTTTCATACAATTAACATCAAAATTAAATTAAATTAAATTAAATTAGCAAATTAAAAAACCAATGTATATTACATAGCTAAAACAAGCTAATATACATTGGCCTTTCAATTTCGAAATTTTGTAACTTTGGGAGAAAATGTTTACCCTCATTTTCTGGCATTCTTTATAGTTAGCGAATTTTCTGATTGTTATTTTAACTTTAGCATTGAGCAATTTGCCTGTCAATATCTTTGGGCACAATTAAAAACCCATGCAATTAATTAAAAGGTGCTTAAATACAAGAATTATCTTCGCAAAATCAAGTGCCCAAACAAAGTAAAGATGATTAAAATAGCGCCAAGAATAAATTGGCGGTGGATAAGATAGCTTTTTTGCTTCAGCTCGGCTGGAGAGTAGCGCAGTTTCAGGAAAAGTCCAGAAGACATTTCAACCCCCATTAAAATTAAAACTACTTGGAGTAGTAGATTATTCAGGTAACTACCGGTTAAATAGCAATGCAGAGAAATTAAAACGACTGAAAGCACCCCCAAATAAGCGTGCGTTTTATTTAGCAAAATTAAAAGATTAGTTGAAAATTTCTTTAGATCTAAAGTCTCGTCCAAGCCCAACGGCTCCAAACTTTTCCAAAAAGAATCCTGCCGCACAATCAGTTTTAAGACGCTCCGCCCATAGACCAGCCCAATCGTTAGAAAGCCAAGAAAACCAAGATTGCGTCCGAGCATTCCCAAAGGCGTGCTATTGCGCACATAACTAAAACCCCCGGCCGCCGTAACCCAGCCTACATACCAAAGCGCAAAGATTAAAGTCGCCAACGTAAAAATAAATAGCGCTAAATTTTTTTTAAGAATTTCCATAGCAGAATTCAGCCTAATTAAATGCTTAAATGTTTACATGTTTACATGTTTACATGTTTACATGCTTATATGTTTATATGTTTAAATGATTTTATGTTTATATGTTTAAATGATTTTATGTTTATATGTTTAAATGTTTATATGTTTAAATGATTTTATGTTTAGATGCTTATATGCCCATTGTAGCATATTTCGAAAGGGCTGAAAAATAAGCTTAGCTTGTGCTACAATTAAAACAAACTTAAAAGTCTATGCGAAAAAAGATTATTCTCATCCTTACTATTCTAATAAGTTGCCTACTGGCAGGCTATTTTTGCTGGTCTTTTTTAATGAAAAATAATACTTCGCCGAAGAAGTTGGCCGAAGAGGTTGCGCCAAACCCAGCAACATCAAATGAAACACCAATAGTTGAAAATGTTTCGCCAGCAGAAATTAAAACTCAAGCCGACCAGTCGACAGAAAAAGAAGCAGAAAGTAAATCAGTTCCAACAATAAAAATTCAGCAAGTAGTTCCCTTCCTCGTCCAAGCGCCCTTTGGCAATTGGAAAGAGCCTGATTTTCAAAACGCTTGTGAGGAAGCCTCAATGATAATGGCGATGGGTTGGGCCGAGGGCGAAAAAACTATTTCGCCAACTGAAGCGCAGAAAAGAATCCTGGACGTTATCGCTTTTGAAAATAAGACTTTCGGTTATAGCTCCGACACCAACGCTTTTGATATAGAAAAAGTTTTTCAGCAATATTTTAAACACAAAAATATTTTAGTCAAAGAAGATATAACCTTAGCAGAGATTAAAACGGAAATTCAAGCGGGCAATTTAGTAATCGTTCCGGCTTTCGGACGAGCACTTAAAAACCCTAATTTTACTGCCCCCGGACCAGTTGCGCACATGCTCGTTATTATTGGTTATGATCCAATTGCAAAAGAATTTATTACCAACGACCCAGGCACCCGCAACGGCGCGGGTTATCACTACGGCGAAAATTTACTCTTTGCTGCCATCTGGGCATATCCTAGCGGAAAAGAAATTCCGCCAGTTCCCAAGTCAGGGAAAATGCAAAAAGCGATGCTTTCGGTTTCAAGGTAATAATACCAAATCAACTAAAACACTATTAGCTTCAAGGAGGCTCGACCTCCATAATGGAGGTCGAGCCTCCAACGTCTATCTACCATTAATTAAGTTAATTCCGTATAATTAGTCATAATCATCATCTTCAGCCAGTTCTAGTTCTTTTTCTTTTTGCGCAGTCATCCCTGGGACGATAGTTAGCATCACGAAACTGAAAAACATAAAGCCTAGCGCCAGCAAAAGAACAGTTACTGATTTTTCCAGTCCACTGCCAGCAAAAGAAGCTGAGGCAAAATAGCCCATTTGCTCCAGCGTCAGGCGCACGTTACTTACAAGGTCATTTACCGATTCGCTAGAACCAAACAAGCCTACCAAAAAACGCACTCCGATTAATAGCTCAACCAACGAAAGAAGGAAGTTGAAAACTATTCGAAATGCGTTTATGCTTTTGATCATAGCCGTGCGTTTTAGGGGCACGTTGATTAGCTATTGCTATATATCTAGGACTTATGCGTTTGACGAAATGACGGAATTGAGCCAAATGCATAAGTTCCAATATCTGTGAAAATCTATTAAAGATATAAATAACTTTTTAGAATGTAGGCTAGCACACTTTAGCCACTGTGTCAAGCGTACAAAACTCATCATCGAAAAAACCGCTTACAATAGCGGTTTTTTTGGAGATAAGACTTGCTTACTATTTTTTTAAAAGGCTAATTTTAATTATTAAAAATGCTGCGGAAAATCTTCTTTTTCCCAAGGAAAAACGACCCAATTCTCGCTAGCGATCGAGAAAAAATCCGGCATAAATTTACAATTTTGTTTATTAATGGCTAGCGTTGCAGTTTTAAGTTGGGAGGGTTGATATTTTTCCAGGATAATTTTAGTAATTTTTTCTAGGGTCTGGCCACTATCGACCAGTTCATCCACCAATAAAATTTTCTTACCCCGCAAATCAACTTCTGGTAAATAAGTAACTTTTAGTTCTTCTTGTTTTTCTCCAGCGTACGAACGGGCGGTCAGCGTTAGCACATTTTTAAGTTGTAATTTTTTCGCCAATAGCCCCAACGGTACAATTCCCCCACTCGCAATCCCAATAATGTAATCGGCTTCAAATTTTTCCTTTTTTATTTGCTCGGCGATATTCTCCACCGCGCCTTCGATATCATCCCAAGAAATTTTTTTGACCATTTTTTTAAAATTAGAATTTACATTAAAACAGTTTCACTAGTCCTAGCTTGTTTCGGAGCTAAGCTCCATCTCGTTGCAATATTAATTTAGTTAATTTAATACCACACACCAACACAGCTAATTAGGATCAAAGAAGTTTCCAATTTTATCCAAGAGACTTCTTACTTCATTCTGCTCTTGTTTTAATCTGCGTTTAATTTCTGGAGTTACTAGTTTGGTCGCCGTAAAGCCAGCGTCAATTAACTGCTCTGGATTTTTAAAATCAAAAAGCGTAAATTTTTCTAGATGTGGCTCGATAATTATTTTTTCGCTACCTTTAAGCGCAACGCGCTGCTGCCGAGCAAAAAGGCCATACGCGTTATTAACCACATCCAGAACATGCTCGGTTTTTTCATGGGCCATTTTGGCTGTCAGATCAACCCCAATTTCCAACTGCGCGCCCATGCTACGCAGGGGTGAGAAAGGTAAATTTTCGACCAACATCCCGTCAACTAACTTTCGCCTACCAATTTCCACCGGAGCAAAAAAGACCGGAATACAAGCGCTCGCCATCACAGCCTCTGCTAAATTACCTTCGCGAAAAACAACTTTTTTACCGCTATCAATATCGGTTGCAATAATCGCCAAAGGAATTTTAGCATCCTCGATATTTTTCTCGCCAATATAGTCTTTAATAATTTTGCCCACCGGCTTATTTGAATTCAGCCCCAATTTCGAATAACCGAAATTGGAGATTTTCAGCCAATTTAATTTTTTCGAAATTTCAAGCATTTCATCTGTTGAAATTCCAAAAGCCCAGCAGGCCGCTACCACCGCTCCGGCGCTAGTCCCGCTAATATAGCTAATCTTAATTTTACTTTCCTGAAAAGCCTTCAGCGCTCCGATGTGCGCAATCCCCAATGCCCCACCACCCGAGAGTGCTAGTCCAATTTTTAATTTTGGTTTTTTCTTTTTTATTGGCATAAGTTTATTATCTAGCGTAGCGAATGAAATAAAAGTACCCATTTGTTTCTGAGCAAGCGACGATAACAAAAGGTTGATACCTTTTATATTAAGATTATAGCATATTTCCCGCAACATGCCTTGCAAGCTAATAAATTGTAGTGCAAGTGAATCATGTTGACAGCTAATTATTCAGGGGTTATCCTTAAAATATAGTTCATTTTATTTGGTTTTAATAATCTCAATGAATATGGAGGCTTTATGGGTAATAGAACGCCACTCCAAAAAAGGAGGATTGAATTCCTAAAAATTGTTCGAGCATATTTCAGGGAACATCCTGAAGAGTTCACTACGGCAAGATTGCCAACCTTACCAATGGTTACGGAAGAAAGCAAATTATTGAAATCGTATTTAGTCTGCCAACTCCCTGAACGCTCTGCAAAATTTGTCGGCAAGATTAAGGGAGATAATATATTTCTTGCTGAAGTAACAGTCGGAAATAAAAAACTTTCCCTGAAATAACTATGCCCGAAATCTTTGCAATACCAGCCAGCCACAATTTATACTACCGAAAACTTTCGGAAAAATAGTATGGATTGTGAGCTGGTTTTATTTTTTTAACCAATAACCTCCTTCAGTAAAGACGACATATAATGGTCAAGAAAGGCTTGCTCTTTTTGATGAAAGTTTTTAAGAGCCAGCTTATTTTTCGGAAGATAAATTAATTCTCCAAACTCTGGCAACGTTCCAGCAGTAGTAAGTCCCGCCTCGAAGCTCTTGTAAGATTCTGTAAATTCCTTTGCAGTAATTTTCAGTTTCAAAATAAAAATAGCCGCGACTGAATAAATAACTGAACTATATTTTAAATATTTTAAACTAAAATCGGCTACCAAAAAACTATCCGCAATATCCACTCCAACCTCCTCCATTAATTCTTTTTTAATATTATGTTCTAAATCAAGCCCATCTTCAAAAATATCCTCCTTATCCAAACCACCGCCAACACACTGAACATTACCAGGCAAGGCAGTCGCTTTTCCCATTCTGCCAAAGACCAGCACGCCATCTTGAGTTTCGATTAAACAGGCAGTGTGCATATTTTTACAAGCTGTTTTTTCTGGCAAACCAATTCTTCGCGTGTAGAGATAATGAGCATAGTCAGATAAATCAACTTGCACTATAATTTTTCCGCCGATTTCTTCCAGCTTTGAAATCGTAAAAACTTCACCCCTAAAAAGAGGCTCTTTTTTCTCACTTAGCACTTCCCAATGTTTATCTATTTTACTTTGCAAAGCTGACGGTAAAGTAAACCTTTCTTGGGTAAGTTTAACTACTAACTTTTCTTTTTCTATAGGAAGCAATTTATCCTGCTTTCTATTTTTATAAATATTACTCATGGCTTTAATTATAATACTATCCCAGCAAATCCGCCATCTTCGAAATTATTTTCCCCATAACAAAAAAACACTCCTCCCGAGGCGGACATGCTTTGGAAAAAAGTGTTTGGAAAAAGCTTGGGCAGCTCAATAAAGCTGCCCGTTTGATTAAAACGCCTATTTTCTGCAAGGAAAGCCATCGCAAGAACGACCATTCCACTCCGAGTGAATTTCACAAACATCAAATTCCTGGACTGTCCCAACGGTATTTACCATAATCCTTTCACTTCTTATGCTTGTGCAATTTTCATGCATGCATAGTTTCAAAGGGTCAATTGGATTTTTCAGCGCATAAATAACGTTATAAAAATTAGGGAACAAGATGTCGGCTTTATTTTCAATGGTATAACCATCAGCATCAACCCTGAGATCGGACTCTTTAAATCTCATAACGCCATCGACATCATATTTAAAGGGCAGAGGAAAGAAAGGCCTACATTGAATATCAAAATGGACACCAATAGGTCCATCTGGATTTTTATCAACTTCTACATCTACTATTAGAACAACTTTATGGTGGTCCCCTTTGTCAACACAGCTAAATTAGAAAAGTTAGAGGGAATTTTTTAAAAAATTATTAGCTATTGAAAATGCACTTCCCTAGGGGTTGCGTATTTCAAGGATTGATGTCTGCGGGTATCATTGTAGAAAAG
>CAILTR010000072.1 GCA_903837175.1 uncultured bacterium | reverse complement strand
CTTTTCTACAATGATACCCGCAGACATCAATCCTTGAAATACGCAACCCCTAGGGAAGTGCATTTTCAATAGCTAATAATTTTTTAAAAAATTCCCTCTAACTTTTCTAATTTAGCTGTGTTGACAAAGGGGACCACCATAGATATCACATGAAATGGCAAAAAGGGGCATTTCTTTTGTGGCTCAAGGAAAAAAAGTTTTTGAATCCTTAACTGTTGAAGAAAATCTTTTAATGGGTGGAATAGTTGAGAGTGATAAAAATAATGTAAGGACAAGAATTGATGAAATGAAGGGAATATTCCCAGTTCTTAGAAGAAAGGCTACCTTTAAGGCGGGAAAACTTTCTGGTGGAGAACAACAAATAGTCGCTATTGCTCGAGGGTTAATAATGAAACCGAGACTGCTATTGCTGGATGAGCCATCATTGGGATTAGCACCAAAGATATTGAAGGAGCTTTTCAAAAAGATTCAAGAAATAAATAAATTAGAGAAAACAACCATAATTATTGTTGAGCACAATATCAAGTCTATCCTTGAAATTGCTCATAGTGCCTATGTTTTAGACAAGGGTAAGATTGTTGCGAAAGGTAGTGCAAAGGATATAGAAAAAAGTGCAGTTCTTGAAAATGTGTTTTTGGGTAAAATAATCGATTAAGAAAATAATTATGAAAGAATTCAACTTTGAAAATCCAGCAGATCGTGAAGAGTTTATGGATTATAAAGAAAAAGAACCAGAAAAGGCACAAGAAGTCATAGATCAAGAACGAAAAAAAGCAGAGGCTTATGCTTTATTGCATCAATATGACAAGATTAGTTTGGAATATGCACTTGCTACAATTACTGATCCAAACAAAAGATTTGTGCAATATCCAGAGTCCCTTCGCTTACTTGGAGAATTGGATGGTAAAAGTGTTTTTGATATTGGATGCGCCAATGGAACTTTCACAAAAATGATCAAAAGTGCTGGAGCTAGTGAGGTAGTAGGATTTGAACCATCTGAAAATGAATTAGAGAAGGCAAGAAGTGCTGAAAAAGAAAGTCCACAAGGTATTGATTATGTGTCAGCTTACTGCGAAATTCCTTCTGATAAAAAATTTGATGTCGTGTCCGCTATTATGGTTATTCCGGCGGTTAATCAGGAGCAAATGGAAGAAATCTTTAATAAAGCCAGTGATTTGCTAGTGGGTGGTGGTAAGTTTGTTGCTTTAACATTGAATCACGACTTTAAACGATTTGGAGAAATAGTTAATAATCGAAAATTTAGCAAAAGAGCTGATGGTAGGATTGATATAGATTTTTATAATGAAAAGGGTGAAGTGTATATGTCAATTATCGATACTGATTTTTCCCAGGAGGAAGTTGAAAAAGCACTTAAGGATTCAGGCTTTGGAGAAATTAAGTGGGAAAGCTTAAGAGTCGTCACTGCTGGCATAGAAGAATTGGGAACTGAATTTTGGGATAAGTATGAAGAAGATTGTCCTTATGTTGGACTGGTCGCTTGTAAAAAGTAACCGTTGATGTTAAAAATACCTTAGTCCCCTTGATAATTTTTTAGTTAAGTTATTTTTTAAAAAACAATAATTTCACCTCTTAAACTCTTCCAAATACTGCGGTAACTTCAGAATCCATTGGGCTTGTTGGGGATAAAATAGAAATCTTTCGACATCTTTGACGGCTAGGGGCAAGTCGCTTTTTTGAGCTTGGGCTTCTAGAAATTCAATCAGCTCAGCGCGGTTACTGATGGCAACGCCCTTTTCTTTGAAAATTGCATAGTTTGGCTCGAGGTTGCGTTGGCTCAAAAACCAAACCAGGTCATAAAAATCGCGGCCCTTTTGATAGGGACGAAAAATAATAGCGATAACTTTTTGGGCAAAGAGAGTTTCGAGGGTGTTGGAAATGATGTTAAAACTTTTTCCGTAGGCAAAAACTGGTTTTGATTCGTAAAGAATATTTTTATATGGAGTTGGATCAATTTCAAACTTGATTTTTAACTTTTGATCAGTAAGCTCACTTAGACCCATTTCCTTCATAACCTGAGAAAATTTTACATTAACAATAATAATATTTTCGGTTTTCTTGACAGTTGTGTCAGTTAGAAAGCCTAGCTCAGTCAATTTCTTTTTCAGAAACTTAGCAAGATCTTCATAATCTAAATCAGCTTTAATCAAATCAAAATCAAGGTCTTCGGAAAACCTTTCAATTTTGTGTACAAAACGTAGGCAGGTACCACCTAAAAAAGACAGATGCGGGCCAAATTTTGAATTAAAAAGAATCGCTAAAATCTCTGTCTGGAGATATTCGGTTAGAACGCGACGGGGAATATTCGGAATCCCGCTTCTTTTGATGTAATCTTCGAGAAAAAATTTATCTAACATTTTTTTGGTAGTTTAAAAATCCATTAATTAGTTCGTTAACCTTTTTGTTATTCAAAATATTTTTGTATAAATCTATTTTTTTCTTTTCAAATTTAAAGTCCTCATCAATTCGCATTTCTTTCCAATAATTAGAATCATTGGTAATTTTATTTTTATTTAAATAAATGTAATCGAGCAAAGCTTTTTCTGGGGTGGCAATGTTAAAAGAAATGTTTTTTTCACTGTGTGATTCATAGCCTGTGAAAAATTCGGATTTAACTTTTTGGTAAGAAAAATTCCCAAAGTCATTCTTAAAATATTTTGGAGTGCGAGAAGTTACGCAGGTGTATGTTCCGGGAATATCCGGAATAATTCCGTAATAGTTTAGCGCAAATTCTAGGCTTAAATAAGATGGTTCGTAAATTTTTCCAGCCATCAGCATTGGGTTGATTTCAGCTTTTGTATTTGAAAGTAGATATAAGCCTTCCTTTATTCTTTCAAGATAACCCTTCTTGATCCAAAAAGCAATCTGAATTAAAAGATTTTTTTGGTCGAAAAAAACATTTTTTACCTCGTTAGCGGTAAAAATTGGGCATTTTTTCATTTTTTCTTCAAAATCGTAAAATCGCATAATTAAGCTATTTTTTAAGATATACGTTTCTAGCTAATATTATATATCATAATGTGAAGAAACGCAAGTAGAGTACTGTAAAAATATTATATAAAATAATTCTAGTGTAAATTATGGCATGACGCCCAGAGGCTCAACCGCTGCCCTGGAGGTTAAGCCTCTGAGAAGGGGTTGATTTGTTTGGTTGTTTTCTTTGGCTGCTTCCTGTAACATTAGAAAGTAAGATAAAATGATCCTGAGAGGCTAAGCCTCCAAGGGGAGGCTTAGCCTCTAAAGAACAATGAAACTTAATGATTTAGGTTGGGAAAAATATCGGGAAAGTTTAAAAGACTTTGAAAAGCTCGATCAAGAGAGTGTTGGAAGGGTCGCGGTGGAAAACCGGGGTGGTTATTTATTGTATACTAAACTGGGAGATCTGGAAGGAATTATGCGAGGAAAGTTTATGAATTTGGCTAAATTGGATAGTCAATATCCAAAAGTTGGCGATTGGGTGATTTTTGAAAAACTTGCTGGCGAGCAAAAAGCTATAATCACTTCAATTTTGCCTAGGCAAAGCAAGCTTTCGCGCCGCAGAGTAGCTAAAGATCGAGAAGCTATTTTGGACAAAAAAGAAGAGCAAATTATTGCGACGAATGTTGATTTAGTTTTTGTGGTGCAGGGACTAGATGGCGACTTTAGTCTTTCGCGCCTAGAAAGATATGTGGCGATGGCTAAGGAAGGAAATTGTCGGCCAGTGATTTTATTAAATAAATGCGATATCACCGCAGCTGCGCAAAATAAATTTGAGCAAGTTAAGGTAGCTTTACCAGAAGTTGAACTTCTTTTAATTAGCGCTAAAACTGAAATTGGACTTGAAAAAGTGCGTGCGCTTATCAGCAAGGGAGTTTCGGTGGTTTTTGTGGGTTCGTCTGGGGCTGGAAAATCAACCTTAATTAATAAATTACTAGGAAATAATAAACAGCAAGTTGGGCAGGTGAGAATTGATGATAGTAAGGGAAAACACACGACGACTAAGCGAGAAATCATATTGCTACCCGAGGGTGGGGTTTTAATTGATACTCCGGGTATGCGGGAGCTGGGCTTATGGGCCGGAACTGAAGCGGTGACAGAAACCTTTGAAGATATCGAGGTACTTATTGAAAAATGTAAATTTAGCGACTGCGATCATCGCGTAAGTTTAGGCTGTGCGGTTATCGCCGCGGCTGAAGAGGGTGAACTGCCCAGGGCAAGATATGAAAATTTTCTTAAAATTAGTAGCGAACTTGACGCGAAAATATTTCAAGCAAAAAGAAAAATTCAAGATGCCCAAAAGCGAGCATCGCGGAAAAATCCTAAGCGAGTAGGGTTTAAGAAATAAATAGTAACTAGTCATCAGTAGTTAGTAACTACTGGCTGATTACTGATTGCTAGTTGCCAACAAAACTGTGGGCAGATTTTTTAAATTATGCTATAATTTTAATAGTTATAATTTCTTTCTTTTTTCTGGGCTAGTCGCTTGGCTTCTAGAGAAAAAAATAAAAAAATGAAAATAAAAAAAAATCAATTTAACTTCGCTTTAGCTACTAAATTAAAGAAGGGATTAGTTAGTGGCTTGTTTCTAACCTCGATTGTACTTGCCTTGCCTGCTGCAGCCGCTGGTCTTTATGGTTCAGGCACGGGCACTGGTTATCCAGACAGTGGTTTCTTTTTGGAAAATACTTATGGGTTGCCAGATGGCAGTATTTTAGGAATCGCTTCAAATTTACTTTTTTGGCTTCTCTCACTTTTCGCAATTTTGGGAATTATCGGTTTTGTCCTTTCGGGAATTTTTTATTTAATTTCGGCTGGGGAAGAAGATATGGTAACGAGGGGAAAAGATGGGATGAAATGGTCAATCATCGGAATTTTAGTTGGGCTTTCTGGTTTTATTATTATGCAAGCGGTCAATTTATTTTTAGGTGGAGCTTCAAAAGGTTTCTAGGTTTTTAAAATTAAAATTTTGATATGAAAAAAACAAAAAGTTATTTAGTGGCAATATTGTTACTTTTACTGGGTATATTTTTTAGTGGATCAAGAGTGGAGGCAGCTGATACTTGCGCAAGCCAACTCAAGGCTTGTGTTAGTAGCGCAACAACACTGAGCGCTAAAACTGCGTGCAATGACCAATATACAAAATGTAATGCAACAACTTCAGCTGCGAATACGATAACAGTTACTAATGAGGTGATAACAAGAGAAGGCCAGACGTTGCCAGTGGGAACAATGATTAATACCACTACTGGCGTTGCAACTTTACCTAATAAGTCAATGGTTACTGTTCCGCAGTTAGACATTGCAAAATTTCTAACCTATGGTTTTAATTCTGCAAATCCTGCCAATAGCCCTACAAACACGGGTCTAGCTAATCCTCAAACCACTGCTGATATAAATAGCGTGGGATGTGAAAACGGTGAAAAAATTGGAGGGGTTTGTTTTCCAGCTGGTACCGGACTTCCGGAAACTCCAATTTCGGTTATTTTAGAAAATCTTTTTTCTTGGCTGATGGGACTTTTTACAACGCTGGCAGTAATGGCTTTTGTAGTTTCGGGCGTGCAATGTTTAACGGCGGCTGGAAATGAAGATTTAATGGAATCAGGTAAGCGGAATGTACAGTATTCGATGTTGGGAGTTTTGGTTGGTCTTTCTGGATTCGTAATTGTTAGAGCAATCGCAGCGGCGCTTTCAGGAACAAGCATCTTCTTTTAAAAAGTTGAATTAATTTTTTAAAAGAAAGATACAATAATCCTGCCTATCGGCAGACAAGCCTGCCTATCGGCAGACAGGCCGGACAGGCAGGCGAATAAATACAAATATACAAATAAAAATGAGTATCATAAATATTGCGCAGGCAGGGATTATAACAGATGCTCCATCATTGGCCTGGGTTGGAATGAATATGCTTAATTTTTTGTTGTTAGTTTTTGGGAGTATTGCTATAATTATGTTAATTATTTCAGCTTCGATTTATTTTTTTGCAGGTAGTAACGAAAAGACAATGGAGAAAGCGAAGCAGTCAACTAAATATGCGATTGTTGGGATAGCGTTGGCAATGAGTGGGATGATTATAATTCGATTTTTTGGGCAGCTATTAAAATAAAAGCTAGAGAGTTTAGAGATAATAAATTTATAATATTTCATTAAAATCAAGCGATTTTTGAAAAAAATTTGGCAGTCCTCCATTTTTCCGAAGAATGCGTGATGATAACCTTAAGGTCAGCTCACGGGTTCCGACTGCGTCTCGTTTGTTGAAAAATAAACTAGTCGTGGATTGAAAAATTGGCGGACGCTCAAATTTCTAGCAAAATCAAAGATTTTGAGAAATTTGGCGAAAGGAGGTGTGTGTATGAATATAAAAAAAATTGCTTATGGGGTGGCTTCGGTTATTATTGCCGCGCCAGCTATAGCACTCGCTCAATTTGAACTACCAACCGGAACTAATCTTCCAAGTGGGAGCATTCTTAATATTGTCACTTCGACGATGAATTGGCTGTTGGTGATGGTGGGAATTCTAGGTGTAGTTGGTTTCGTGATTGCTGGGATCATTTATCTAACAGCGGCTGGCGACGAAGATCAAATTGCTAAAGGAAAAAAAACCATGATCGCTTCAATTACAGGTGTAATCGTCGCTTTAATTGGGGTAGTCTTCATTCAAGCTGTCAAGAGTATGCTTGGTGGAAATTCAAAAACTTTCTAGTGCTTATTGTTGTGAGGTAAAAACGATCCGCAAGGGTCGTTTTTATGTTGCAAAAAGAAGCTAAGCCAGCGGGCGTATTAGTAAAGAGTGCAGAAATTTCCTAAATAGAGTATGCTTAAATTATGCTAGCAGATAAACAATTAGTTAGAAAATTTCGCTTGGGCGAGGAGCAAGCTTTTGAGAGCTTGGTGAATCGATATTTAAAACCTTTATATCGTTTTGTTTTTCAACTTACCCAAGATGAGCAAGCAGCTGAGGACATTGTCCAGGAAACTTTTGTGAAAGTTTGGAAAAGTTTAGCTAAATTTGATGAAAATAAAAAATTCTCAACCTGGCTTTATGCGATTGCGAAAAATACCGCGCTAGATTGGCTGAAGAAAAAAAAGACGTTGCCATTTTCCGCTTTTGAAAGTGCGGACGGCAGTAATTTTTTGGAAATGATTAAGGATCAAACTGCGCCAGTGGCATTTGAGCTATGGCAGAAAATGGACAACGCTCAAGCGGCGGAGCAATTTTTAAATTCACTTTCTCCTCAGTTGAGAACGCTACTGATTTTGCACTATAAGGAAGGTTTTTCCTTGGTGGAAATTGCTGAAATTTTTGGCCAGCCAGTTAATACTATCAAAAGTCAGGCTCGGCGGGCTATTATCTTTTTGCGAAAAAAAGGTTTTCCTGTTCGCGCTGAGGCTAGAACCGCACCTGAAACAGTTGCTACCTCGTAGTACAGGTATATGCCCAAGAATTTTAACGAAAAAAACAAGCTGTTTTCTGAAATCGAGCCGCCAAAAGGTCTAAGACAGGCGGTTTTTCAGCGAATTGAAAAAGAAAAAGCCAGAAGGCTATTTTTAAAAAAGTTGCTACTATTGACTGGCTTTGCATTTTCAGTAGCTTTGGGGATTGCGACAAGTGTCTTTTTTGGGAAAGAAATTTTAGCTTCCGAGTTTTCAAGTCTGGTACTGCTGGGCTTTTCTGACCTTAAGTTGCTTGGGGCAGTGTGGCAAGATTACCTCTTGTCACTATTGGAGACTTTGCCAACTTTTTCTATCGTGGCAATTTTGTTTCCAGTCTTTGCTTTTTTGATGTTACTTAAGCAATATGGAAAACTCGAGCAAGAAAATTATGGTTATGCGCTTAAAAGTTAAATTTAAATCCAATGTCATTTCGAGCTTGTCGAGAAATCTTGTGCATTTTTAACTCAGATTTCTCGATTACGCTAATTCTTCTGTTGTCGAATTAACTTCACTCGAAATGACAAGTTTTTATAAATTAAACCTAAAAATATATGACAGCTTTAAAAAAAATTACGCAATCAAAATATTTTAAAACAACGCTGGGCATTGTGGGTTGCTTAATCGCTGGCGCAGTCATCTTTGCGTCTGGCGTTTACGTCGGGCAACATCGGGCGAAATATTCCTATCAGTGGGGTGCTAACTATGAACGAAATTTTATGGGTGGTGGTCGGATGGGCGAAGAACGTAATCCGGGCGGTTTCGGTCAAGGTGGTAACGATGGACCAACGGGGATGATGCGTAATTTCCAAGGACAGGGTTTCCGCAATGGTCACGGGTTGGCAGGCACAATTGTTTCGATCACGGATAATAACATCATTGTAAAAGATCCAAGTGGCAAAGAAAATACGGTCACGGTCAGCGATAAAACTTTAATCAAGGATGGACAAACTGATTTGAAAATTACGGATTTAAAAAATGAGGAGCGGATCGTGATAATTGGTAAGCCAGGAGAAAGTGGAATGGTTAACGCCGATTTGATTCGGGTTTTTGAAATGAAGTGATTAAGTTGTGTAAGTTGATGTTTTTAGAAATTAAGTTAGCAATTTTTACCTCACTTATTTACTTTTTAGGACACGCTCTTTGGTCAGGAGTCATGACCAAATCGCTCAGTACTCGCTCTCGCTCATAATGGTCTAAAAAGTAAATAAGCTCGTAAAAATTTAGAGGTAATATTTAATTGGAACCTTTGTAATTAATTCGTAGATTTATAGGGAAATTTTTATGAAAAATTATTGGAAAAAACATCAAAAAATGCTCGTGCTTGGGGCGTTAGTTATTATTGGGGGTGGCTATTTTTGGTATAGTAAAACGCATCAAACTTCAACGGCGATTCAATATAAAACAGTTGCTGCCGAGAAGAGTAGTCTGACGACTTCAATTTCTGGGAGTGGGAATGTACTTGTGGATCAATTAGCAACTGTGGATCCAACAATTACGGGCACAGTTTCAAATTTGAAAGTTAAAGTTGGCGATAATGTGAAAATGGGCGATGTGCTTTTTTCAATTATTAACAATGATCTCTCGGTTAGTAATAGTAAATCCATAGTTTCACTCCAACAAGCTCAAAATTCGGTTGCCTCGGCCGAGCTTCAAGTTAAGCAAGCTAAAGCTGATCATGGCGCTGCTAAAAAAGTTAGTTCAACCACTTCAGATCAAAAAAAGATTTTAGATGCTAAGATTGATATCGCTGAGAATGGCTTAGTAGCTGCTCAAAAAAGTTATACAGCTACTTTAGCCGATTACAATAATCAGTTAACGACAAGTGCAAAGCGAACAGTGAAGGCTCCGATTGATGGAACGGTTAGCGCAGTTAACGTAAAAAATGGCGATGATTTAAGCCGACTTAGTTCTAGCAGTTCCAGTAGCGCCCCGATAATCATTGGGGATTTAACGACACTGAAAGCGCAGGTCTCGGTTAATGAAGTTGATATTCCTAATGTTTCGCTAGGGCAGAAAGTGATGATGACTTTTGGGGCGGTTGATGGGCTGACTGTGGCTGGTAAAGTTGAAAAAATGGATGCCCTAGGAACTATTACGCAGGGAGTTGTTAATTACAGTGTGACGATTGGGTTTGATACGATTGACGGGCGAATTAGATCGGGGATGAGTGTTTCAGCTAAAATCATTACCCAAGTTAAACAAGATGTGATCACAGTTTCCAACAGCGCCTTAAAAACGCAAGGTAATAAAACGTACGTAGAAGTTTTAAAAACTGGCGCTCAAGCTCCAGAGCAACGCACGATTGAAATTGGGATTAGCAATAGCAGTGAAACCGAAATTGTTAGCGGTATCAGTGTTGGAGACAATGTTGTAACCCAAACAATCGACCCAGCCGCTAAAGCAACCACGACTTCGACTTCGAATAATCGTGGTGGTGGGATGGGAATTTTGGGCGGAAGAGGATAGTTTAAACAAATTACAAATTATAAATTACAAAAACCAAACAATAATCAAATTCCAAAAAACAAAAATCAGTAAATTTTTTTGAAAGTTATTTTATTGCTTATTGTTTGGAATTTGTTTCTTGATTATTGTTTATTGCTAATGCGTATGATTGAATGTAAGGATTTAAAAAAAATATATACGACTGGTGATGTGCAGACGGCTGCGTTGAAAGGCGTTACGTTCAGCATCGCTAAAGGAGAGTTCGTAGCGATTATCGGTCCGTCAGGCTCAGGAAAGTCAACCCTGATGCATATTTTAGGTGCGTTGGATAATCCAACTAGTGGCAGTTATTTTCTGGATGGAAAAGAAGTTTCAAAGTTGGATGACGATGAACTTTCCGATTTAAGGCGCGACAAAATTGGTTTTGTATTTCAATCTTTTAATCTTTTGCCTCGCACGACCGTCCTGCGCAACGTGATGTTGCCGCTGCTGTATTCGCAGACCTCCGAAGCAGAGAGAGAGGAGCGAGCTAGGCAATGCTTAAAATACGCAGGCATGGAAGAAAGTAAATTTTTAAATCTTTCTAATCAGCTTTCGGGCGGACAAATGCAACGAGTAGCTATCGCTAGATCGCTCATTAATAATCCAGCGATTATTTTTGCGGATGAACCGACCGGGAATTTAGATACAAAAACTAGTCACGTCGTCATGGAAGCTTTTCAAGAGTTACATAAAAAAGGACATACGATTATTTTAATTACACATGAAGCCGAAATTGCCGCTTTTGCTAGTCGCGTGATGACGATTAGAGATGGATTGATTGAAAGTGATGTAAAAAAGTAATCAGTAACTAGTAACTAGCAATACGAAATAAACTTAATTAGTGGTAGATAAACGTTGGAGGTCGAGCCTCCATTAGGGAGGCTCGACCTCCTTGCAACCACCAGTAATTTAATTGATTCAGTATAACTAGTGAATTGTAAATTTTTTTATTCAATTGAATTTTTTTAATATTCATATTTATTGGTACTAGTTACTGATTGCTAGTTACTGATTACTAAATAAATGGTTGCAATAGACATCTTAAAAGAAACCTTTTGGTCGCTTTCGGCTAATAAAGTCCGTAGCGGGCTGACAATGCTGGGAATTGTAATTGGGATTGCTTCGGTAATTACCATGGTTTCAATTGGCCAAGGAGCGCAAGCCTCGATTGCTAGTAGCATTCAATCCATTGGCTCAAATTTAATTATTGTCCGGCCGGGCGCTCAGCGAAGTGCAGGTGTTAGTGGGGGAGCTGGGAGCAACACAACTTTGACAACCGAGGATGCGGATGCAATTAAAGCTGAAATCCAAAATGTGGGGGCTGTCGCGCCGGAAGATTCGAAACGAGCGCAAGTTACTGCGAAAGGCACTAACACAAATACTCAAGTTATTGGAACTGTACCAGACTACGCCACAGTTAGAACTATTGCTATGGAGGCGGGAACTTTTATTAGCGCGCAGGCGGTAAAAAGTTCAGCTAAGGTCGCTGTACTGGGCTCAACTACGCGAGATGATCTTTTTGGAGCCGGCGTGAATCCAGTTGGCCAAGTTATTCGAATTAAGAATGTGGATTTTGATGTGATTGGCGTAACGGTGGCTAAGGGCGGAAGCGGTTTTACAAATCCAGATGACAGTATTTATATTCCAATTTCGAGCGCTCAGCATTTTATTACGGGCGATACTTTTGTTACTTCACTGAGTGTAGCAGCGGTTGATCAAAGTTCGATGGTGGCAGTTCAAAATCAAACTACTGATTTATTACTAAAGCGTCATAATATTTCAGATCCATTGCAAGCTGATTTTAGCTTAATGAATCAAGCTGATATTATTGCGACGGCTTCAAGTATCACTGGCACATTTACGATGCTGCTGGCTTCAATTGCTGGAATCTCACTGCTAGTGGGCGGAATTGGGATTATGAATATGATGCTCACGACGGTTACGGAAAGGACCCGAGAAATTGGACTACGCAAAGCCGTTGGCATCAGAAAGCTGTACATTAATTTGCAATTTCTTTCCGAAGCAGTGGCGCTGACTTTTCTGGGAGGTCTTATCGGGGTGGGGCTTGGCTGGGGCGCTTCTGTAGCTGTGACAAAGTTTGCGGGGGTAGCAACGCAAATTTCTACTTCGTCAATCCTGCTGGCCTTCGGCGTTTCGGCCGGAGTTGGAATTATTTTTGGTTTTTATCCAGCCCGCAAAGCTGCAGCAATGTCTCCGATGGAGGCTCTTAGATATGAATAAGAATTTACAGTTTAATATATATCAAATTAGAAAACGCTTAGCGCTGCTGGCGGGCCAGCCCGCAAAGCGGCCGCAATGTCACCGATGGAAGCGCTGAGATATGAATAGCCAGTGATTACACTGGAAATCCTAAATCCAAATGTCTAATGTCTAATAAAATCTAAAATCCAAATGTCAAAAATTAGGATTTGGAACTTTATTGTCAGCCAAAGGCTGATAACCCCCCCCTGGGCGAGAAATTGGAAATTTGACATTAAGATTTAAAATTTTAATTTTTTATTAAAAAACATTATGCAAAAGAAAAACATCGTAATTGGAGTCGTCGTAGGTTTGGTTTTAATTGCTGGTTCTTTTTACGGTGGTATGCAATATGGCATTAAAAATGTTGCGAAGTCACAAGTGGTCCAAGGGGGTAGGAATAGTGCGGGTAATTTTGCGGGAGGCGGGCAACGGATGGCTGGACAAGGCGGACAGCGAGCTGGTGGCGCGCAAGGTGGCGGGATTGGTAATGGTGGTGCTGGCGATTTCACGGCTGGAGAAATAATTGCGAAGGATGATACTAGTGCAACGATTAAAACTAGAGATGGTGGTTCTAAGATAGTCTTTTTTTCGGATAAAACTTTGATTGATAAATCAGTTGTTGGCGCAACAGGAGACTTGAATGTTGGTCAGCAAATTACCGTTAACGGTAAAACCAGTGCTGATGGGAGTGTGATCGCTCAAAATATTCAAATTAGGCCAATTCAAGCTGTCCCTTCGGCAAAATAAGTAAGTTGTGCTGTTTTAATTTTAGTCATATAATTAAGGCATGCTTATTGACCTTTCTAATTTTCAACAAGTCCTCGATTGGGTGATAGCTAACGGTTATTGGTTGATGTTTTTGGCGATGTGCATTGAAGGCCCAACCATCACCACTGCTGGAGCTTTTGGCGCAGCTTTGGGATATTTTAATCCGTTCGTCGTTTTTGCTCTTTCTATTATGGGCGATGTGGTGCCAGATTCGCTTTATTATTGGATGGGGCGTTGGGGGCGTTTATCGCTGGCAACTAAAATTAGCAAAAAATTTGGGATTAGCGAAAAAAGAATTCTTGATTTAGAGGAGCATATTAAGTTGCATGGCGGAAAAACCGTGGCAGTTTTAAAATATACGCCAATTTTAGCAACGCCAGGGTTGATGTTAGTTGGGGCCATGAAAATGGAATGGTGGAAATATATTAAAACTGTGTTAGTGGTAACTTCCCAGCGAACAGTGGTTTTAATGATTCTGGGGTATTTTTTCGGTCGCACTTATGATATTGGGAAATATATTAAGTATGGCGCAGTTGTTCCTTTGGTAATTTTACTGGCTTATGTTATGCTAATGTGGCTATACGGAAAATATTCAAAACGAATTGCAGTTAAACTTGAAAAAATTTAAGATAAAAAATATGAAACTAAGTATTGTTATCCCAGCTTATAATGAAGAGAAATATATTGCGCGATGCTTGCAGTCTGTCATTACTCAAATTGAAACGCTTGAGACGGTACGTGATATTGAAATTATCGTGGTTAATAATGCCAGTGCGGATCGGACAGTTGAAATTGCTAGTGAATTTACGGGAGTGCTAATAGTTGATGAAAATGAACGAGGTCTAGTTAAGGCTCGTCAAGCAGGCTTTGTGGCCTCAAGCGGCGATTTAATCGCTAATGTTGATGCTGATACAAAACTTCCACCAGGCTGGATTGACAAGGTCTTTCTTGAGTTTGAAAAAGATGAAAAACTCGTAGCGCTCAGCGGACCTTTTATCTATACCCACTCATCTAAAATATCAGCTGTTTTGGTTGCCTTTTGGTATCGCGTTGGTCAAGTAACCCATTTTATTAATCAAAATATTTTAAGAAATGGGGCAATGCTTCAGGGTGGAAATTTTGTCCTGCGTCGGAGTGCGTTGGAAAAAATTGGGGGTTATGATACCTCAATTGATTTTTGGGGAGAAGACACGGACGTTGCAACGAGAATTAGTAAAGTTGGCAAGGTAAAGTTTACTTTTAATTTTCCGATTTACACCTCGGCCAGACGTTTTAAGAAAGACGGCTTTTTGGTGGCCGCTTGGAAATATTTTATTAATTACGTTTGGGTGCTTCTTTTTAGAAAACCTTTTTTGAAAGAATATGAGGAAATAGAGTAGAGGAAAATTCTTAGGGACTAAGTCCCCAATTGGGGACTTAGTCCCTAAGAATTTCAGCTGGATTTTATGGAAGAAAAAAAATCATTTCAAAGTGGTCCCTTAGCAGATCGAATGCGTCCTCAAACCTTGGAGGACTTTTTTGGCCAGCAAGAGTTAGTTGGCGAAAATTCTTTTTTGCGCCAAGCTATTTTAACTGATCAAGTTCCATCGATGATTTTATGGGGACCGCCTGGTTCAGGTAAAACGACGCTGGCGGCGGTGATCGCCAATGTCACGAATGCGGATTTTATTAAAATTAGCGCCGTGACTAGCGGTATTAAAGAACTACGCAAAACAATTGCCAAGGCTGAAGAAAATCAATGGCAGAAAAAGAAAACGATTTTGTTTGTGGACGAAATTCATCGTTGGAACAAAGCTCAGCAAGATGCTCTGCTTCCTCATGTTGAGCGGGGACTCATGACCCTCATCGGGGCGACCACGGAAAACCCAAGTTTTGAAGTCAATTCAGCTTTGGTTTCGCGCAGTCGAGTTTTTGTTTTAAGCAAATTGGAAACGCCTGATTTGGAAAAGATTATTGAAAAGGCTTTGAGCGACAAAGGAAAAGGTTTGGGAAGTGAAAAAATTGAAATCACCCCGGAAATTATCAAAGAGATTGCCCTGCTTGCCAACGGCGACGCCCGGATGGCGCTTAACACTTTGGAGGCAGCTGCAAATCAAAATAAGACAATTACTCGTGAGCTTCTCAAACAAATCATTCAAAAATCGCATCTCTATTATGACAAAGGCGGGGAAGAACATTATAATATTATTTCAGCTCTGCACAAATCCATGCGTGGCGGTGACGCCGATGCGAGCGTTTATTGGTTGGCGCGAATGATCGAGGGTGGGGAACAACCGACCTACATCGCTCGCAGACTTTTGCGTTTTGCCTCCGAAGATGTTGGTTTGGCGGACAATTTTGCGCTGGTTTTGGCAAACAACGTTTTCGATGCTTGTCACAAACTTGGCTATCCCGAATGCTCCGTGCACCTGGCGCAATTGGTGATTTATTTAGCTAATTCGAAAAAAAGTGTCAGCAGCTATTTTGCCTACAATAAGGCCAAAAAAGACGTTGAAGAATTTGGCAACTTGCCAGTGCCAATGCACATCCGCAACGCCCCGACTAAGTTGATGGAAAAACTCGGCTACGGCAAAGGTTACAAATACACACCCGTTGAAGACAGTGCTGGACAAGAATATTTACCGGTGAAACTCAAGAATAGAAAGTATCTTTAATGGCTAAATTAAGCCAAAGTTGACGACTTTTTATGGCAGTGATAAAATATCATTATGAGAACCTGCTGCAAATCTCACCGCTTGAGTGAAACAATAAATACGCTTGTCGATTGAAATCTGAAAATTCCGGCTGCAAAACCTTCAAATCTCGTCGGGTTATCTCGATAGCCCTTCTCAATTTTCAGGCTTTTCGCTCGAAATTTTCAAATTTCAACTCGACATGAGATTTGCAGCAGGCTCTAAAAATTAAAAACAAAAATATGACAAAAGAATTTTTAGCAACTCAAGATTATCGTACCTTTATCTCGCAAATAAAACAAAGCATTAAGCGAGCCAGAAACAAAGCAATTCGGAGTGTAAATAGTGAATTGATTAGCTTATATTATAATCTAGGCAGGCAAATTATTGAGAAACAAAAACAAACAGATTGGGGCGAAGATTTGATCGGGCAGATTGAAATGGATCTCAAGCGTGCCTTTCCAGACTCAACAGGATTTTCTCGTAGGAATTTGAACTATATGCGCAAGTTTTACAATTTTTTTGGTAGCAATGAAAAAGTGCCACAAGCTGTGGCACAAATTCCTTGGGGTCATATTCGGCTTATTTTAGACAAAATAAAGGATTATGCTGAGGCCGAATTTTATGTTCAAAAGACCATCGAAAATTCTTGGTCGCGAGTTATTTTGGATCATCAAATTGATTTAAAATTGTATCAACGCCAAGGGAAAATTATCAGCAATTTTAAAACGACAGTGGATGCTCAGGAAGTTGCTTTAATTCAAGAAGCTTTTAAGGAAAGTTATGTTTTGGATTTTTTGGAATTAGGCGCAGACGCTAAGGAGCGAGATTTGGAAAAAGCGTTGATTGATAATATTACCAATTTTATGTTGGAACTTGGCAAAGGCTTTGCTTTTGCAGGGAAACAATTTAAGCTCACGGTGGGTGGGCAAGAATTTTTTGTGGATTTGCTTTTTTATAATTATCTTTTGAAAAGATTTGTGGTGGTGGAATTGAAAACTACTGAATTTAAACCGGAATATGTTGGGCAGTTAGGATTTTATTTAACGGCGATTGATCGGGATTTGAAAAAGCTGGAAGATGGAGAAACAATTGGCTTGCTAATTTGCAAAAATAAGAATAATATCGTGGTGGAATATGCCTTGGCTAGCAATAGCAAGCCAGCTGGCGTGGCGCAATATCAACTCTTTGTCGATTTGCCAGCTGAAGTTCAAAAGTATTTGCCAACTGAAGATGAATTGAGCCTTTTATGAAAAATGGCTTATTGATTTTGTGGGTTTTCGATTGCAAGTCCTCTAAGTATCGTCTTTGGAAAAATTTCCGTTGGTATAAATCTTTTTTAAAATTAGTGCCTTCGCCAAATTTGGTGAAGGTTTTGTTCCCTCAGTAAGCCAAGAATAATGAGCTTTATTTTAAAGCACACCTTGCGGTGTGCTTTTAAAATTTCGGATTTTTTTTGCTACGTAATTTGCTACGTAGCAAAAGTTTTTTAAAACCTATCTTTCTCCTTAATGAAAGTCATATACAAGGTTGGAATAATAAAGAGGGTGAAGAAGGATGAAATGGAAAGTCCGAAGATGACGGCGGAGCCGAGGGCGGTCCAGGTGGCGTTGGAAAGGGTGATGGGGATAATGCCGGCAATGGTGACGATGGAGGTGATGAAGATGGCTTCAAGACGAGATTTGCCGGCGTCGATAATGGCTTCTTCAAAGGGAATGCCGGTTTTGACGTTGAGGTTGATTTTGTCGATCAAAATGATGGCATTTTTCACCACGATGCCGAAGAGCGCTAAAATTCCAATCAGACCTGGGAAACTCAAGGTGACTCCCAGTAGCGCCATGCCGATAAATACCCCGATGAGCGCCAGCGGTAGCGTGACCAGCACAATAATAGCCTTGCGGAAGGAATTAAATTGAATGACAAGCGTGGAAATAATTAAAATTACGGCAATTGCCATCGCGCGAATAATGGACATCACTGATTCGGTGTTTTGTTCATTTTCGCCGCCATAGCTGATAGCATAACCATCGGGCAGTTTATATTGCTCGGCAAATTTGGTTTGAAATTCTTTGACCACTTGAGTGGCGTTGGTGGTGCCGGAAACATCAGCGGTTAGCAGGACGGTTCTTTTTTGATCAATGCGGTTAATCGCATCAACCGAAGGAGTTAGTTTAATTTCAGCCACGTCCTTGATAAAAACAGGTTGCTTTTGATTGTTAAGAATTTGGAGGTTATTAAGACTCGCTAAATTCGGGATTTTAGCTTTATCAAAACGTGCTTGGACTTTAATATCCTTATTATCTCGAATGACCGTGGTTATTTCGCTGCCCGAAATTGCATTGCGAAGAGCCATTCCGACTGAAGCTGAATTTAAATTGTAGAGTTCCATTTTTTCTTTACTGAGGGCAAAAGTATATTCAGCTGGAGCATCTTTAAGCGAAATGTCAGCGTTAATTGTGCCAGAGATGGAAGTTAGAATTGGCTTAAGTTCGTTGGCGATTTTATCAAGGGTTTGTAAATTTTCGCCAGAAATTTGAGCTTGAAAAGCACTGCCAGATGGCGGTCCGCCTCGGGGGGCTGAAACGGTGATGGTTGCATCTTGAATATTGGAAACTGCATCGCGAATTTCTTGGGCGATATCATAAGCTTTAATTTTGCGGTCTTCTTGGGGGGTGAGTTTAACTGTGATAGAAGCCGTGTTTGAATTATTTGAACCGCCACCTCCTAGCGAAGAGCCACCACTCCCAGGGTTGCCGACTACCGTTGAAAAATTGACGATGTTAGGAATTTTTAGCAGTCTTTCTTCGACTACTCGGGTGATTTGATCAGTGTGATCAATGTTTAGGCCGATTGGACCTTCGAGGCTCACATAAAGTGCATCGCCATCAGCGGGAGGAAAAAATTCTGATTTTACGATGCCCGTTATTGGCAGGGCGATCGCAAAAAGAAATAAAGCCAAAGTTGAAAACAAAGTTAGTAGGCGTCGTTTTTTAGTTGAGGTAGCGAGGCGCAGATATTTTTCATAAACTGGCAAGACTTTGTCAAAATGAATAATCCCGTGAATAAGTTTGCTACCAAAAGTGGCATCTTTGTGGTTACCTTGGGAAAGTAATTTTGCTTTGATTAAATCGTCGCTGCTCCATTCTTTTTCGGAAAGCGCTAGATTTTTTGCTAGTACATTTTTCCCAGCGTTAAAATACCAAACAATGAGCCAACTGCTAATTACGAGGGAAACTGTGGCAATAAGATAACCAGGGAGGGCGTGTTGGATTACACCAATTAAACCTACTAAAATAGTAGAACTTAAAATTAACGCGAAGAATTTTTTAGTTAGGCGAATTCTTTCCAGTACCGCTGCTAGTGGATGATTAATCATTAGCGCAATTAGCAGGGATGAAATCAAGGTTACGGAAACGGTAATGGGAATGGACCTGATAAATTGTCCCATAATGCCTGAGGATAAAAGCAACGGAAGAAAGGCCCAAACGGTGGCGAAGGTTGTTGAGACTAAGACAATTTTAAAATCATTCAGCACTAAAAGCACGGCTTCTTCGGGCGTATATTTTCCAGTCTTCATATATTGCTTAGTAGCTGAAACGACTACAATCGCGTCATCAACTAAAAGTCCCAAGGAAAGAAGTAGGGCAAAAATAGAAAGAAAATTCAGGGAAGTGCCAGTAGCTTGCATGACACCGAAAGTCGTGAAAAAAACTAAAGGAATGGCAAGGCCTGCTACGAAAGCTTCTTTGAGTCCAACGATTAAAAATAAAATACCTACTACCAAAATTAAAGTCAGTAAAAAATCATGCGTTAGTTGACTAAAATCTTTTTCAATGCGATCGGCTTGGTTAACGGTATCGGCAGCCACAATGCCCTCGGGAAAAGTTTTCAGCATCTCCTCAATTTTCGCTTTGGAATTTTTCACGGTATTAATGATACTGCCACCAGTTCTTTTGACGATTTGTAAGGTGATTGCATTTTGAGGCGCTTGACCATTTAGGGAAAAACGGGAGTAAATAGTTTTTTCAATCGCTTTTTCAGAAACAGTTGCAATGTCCTTTAAATAAACGATGGAATTTTGGCTGGTATGTAAAACTGGCACTTCCCCTAAGGTTTTAGCGTCATAAAAGCGTCCATCAGAGCGGACTGGATAATTAAATTGATCGCCTTTGAAATTTCCAGCTGGGATGGCGCGATTGGTCGCGGCGATTGCTCCATTGGCTTGGTCAAGCGTAATCCCATAAAGCGCGAGTTTGCCAGGGTCATAAGCAACTTCAAATTCGTTTTGATCTCCTCCCGAAATTTTAACTTCTCTCACGCCAGGAATTTTTTCTAATTCAGCTTGAATTTTTTCGCCATAAGTTCGCAAGGTAAAACCATCATAAGGTCCGACCAGGGCAAAAGTTACGATCGGTGTATCGTCTAGGGAGATTTCTTGAACTTGGGGGTCATTGGCTTCAGCTGGCAAATCCTTACGGATAGTTGGGAGTTTGTCGCGCAATTTTCTGACAGCGTCGTCCACATTTTGATTAGCTTCAAACTCAACTACGACACTGGAGAAAGAATTAGCGGAAGTTGAGGTAATTTTATTAATGCCACTGACGCCAGAAATATCCGTCTCAATTTTTTTCGTAACTAGTTCTTCCATATCAGCAGGTGACACTCCTGGATACGAAGCGCTAATAATCGCCATGGCGATTTTGACTTCTGGGTTTGATTCGCGGGGAAGTTGAGAGAAAGCGTAAATTCCCCAGCCAGAAATTAGCGCAATCAGTAAAATGACCACACGAAAATTGGAGACAAAAAAATTCAGCCAAGTCTTGCGAAGCTCAGGATTAAATTCCAATTTATCAAGATAGGCACTGTCAGTAGATTGAAAAGATTTTTTTGAGGGTTCTTGATTTTCCATAAAGTTATGAATCATTTAATCATAAATAGCTTACGCGTTTGCTCAAAAAATACTAGAGCGTATTTTCTTTGTTAAGAAAAATTTCCTTGGTCTACTTCAATTCTCTTTCGCTAAAAAAGCTTCATTTGTCTTTACGAGCATGTAATCATGCGTGGCAATCCAGAATTTTGTTAATCCGCCAGCTGACGGACTGGACCGCCACTAATTTTGATTACAAGATTATCGCGGAGACGAAAAAGTTTGGCTTGGAGTATATAAAATTAATTTTGCACGGTCACGGTTTCTCCGTCGTGGACTAATTTATTGCCGGCGGTGATGATGAGACTTTCGGCAGGCAAGGTGGTGGAAGCTTCGGCAACTTCTCCCGTCACGCTAACTACTGTCACTGGCACCTTCTTGGCAAGCTTATTTTCAACAACAAAGAGATAGCTTTCATTCTGACCTACGTTGATTGCGGATAAGGGTAAAATCAAATTTCCCTCAGTTTGAGGCAAGAGTTCTTTTTCAATTGAAACGGTTAAAATTGTGCCACTAAGTAGTCCAACCTGACCTTGCTTTTTAGGATAAGCTTCAATTAAAAAACGTTTCGAGACAGGATCGGCTGAAATGGCAATATTCCTGATAACTAATAAGAAGGAATTTCCATTAGTATTAGTAGCTGAAATTTCTTGTCCGCGTTTAAAACTTGGTTGTTCCTGTGCGTTAACATAAAATTGAACTTTAAGTTGGGAAGATTTACTAAGGGTAGCCAGTAACTGCCCAGTTGAAACAGAATCGCCAACTGAAACAGCCCTTTGAGTGATTACTCCAGCAATAGGGCTAGTTATGAAATGACTGTCTACTGAACCGGTTAGCCCAAGCAAGGCATTTTCGTAAGTCAGTTTAGCTACGTCGCGTTTATTTTTAGCGGTATTTTTTTCTGAGCTAGTGGCTGAGCTGGAATTGTTTAATTTATCGTAGTCATGTTTTGCCAGGTCGTAAGCCTTTTTAGTTTGTTCAACGGTGATTTGGCTTTGCTGAACCTGCAAGCTTTTTAAACCTTGCTCGCCAGCGCCAAGGGTACTGTTGTCATCAATTTTAGCTAGTAAAGTTCCAATCGCTACCGCGCTCCCGATATTTCCTGGTGCGGTAATAATTGTGCCAGCTGATTTAGCAGTGATTTGGGCTTCTTGATCGCCAACTACGCTGGCGGGATATTGGTTTTTCTGAGAAAAATGTTTACTTTCAGAAACTAGTTGAGTTGAAACAGTAATTGGTTTTTTTGTTTCTGCAACTTTGGTGACTGTCTTTTTCACGCTGAGTCTCTCGACGGTTACAAAGACAATCAACAAGATTAGAATAGCTAGGATGATTTTTTTCTTCGACATAGTAGTTTTCTTAAAATTTAAATATTTTAGCTAATTCATGTTCTCCGCTATCGAGAATCTCATTTAATTTTTTGACAAAAGCTTTATGGGCGTCAATTTCTTTGGGGGTGAGTTTTTTTTCAAAAGAAATTTGAGCTTTTTTAAACCTTTTTTCCAAATCATTGATTTTCTCTTTGCCAGCCGGG
This sequence comes from uncultured bacterium, assembly GCA_903837175.1. GTDB lineage: Bacteria > Patescibacteriota > Minisyncoccia > Moranbacterales > GWC2-37-73 > CAIPMZ01. Next base: position 326 of record CAILTR010000072.1, on the reverse strand, counting down.
GTGAGCTGGATGATTATTTTTCTTTTATCACAGCAACTTTCACAGCCCAATCTGCACACATATCTTTCTTTTTCCAAAAAACTTAGTCGTTGACTCATGTTTGATTTAGTGGCACCTGTTATTTTAATAAGGTCGCTAGCAGTCAAAGGTCCTTTATTTTTCAACAGCTTCAGAATCTGCATACTGATTGCCGAGAAACCCATGGGCTGAAAAACATATTTGTTGGCGATGGCTTCAAACCGATGAGCCAAGCAGATAATGGGCTCAACGGGAGAAAGATAGGTAACTTTTTTCATAGTTAAAGACGATTAAAGCTTAGTTTGATT